>NZ_BMOD01000015.1 GCF_014646895.1 Deinococcus roseus | reverse complement strand
TGAAGACGATGCAGGGGGCGGCTTTCTTGGCCTGCTCGAAGAGGTCGCGAACACGGGCGGCACCGACGCCGACGAACATTTCAACGAAGTCACTTCCTGAAATCGAGAAGAAGGGGACGCGGGCTTCACCTGCGACGGCTTTGGCGAGTAACGTCTTGCCGCTTCCGGGAGGGCCGACCAACAAAATGCCGTGGGGGATGCGTGCTCCGAGGGCGTGGAAGCGCTCTGGGCTGCGGAGGAATTCGACGACTTCCTGGAGTTCGTATTTGGCTTCTTCGCAGCCTGCAACGTCACTGAAGGTCAGTTTGATGCTGCCTTCTGTGAGCACGTGCGCCCGCGATTTGCTGAACTGGGTGGCCCCACTGGACCCGCCCGAAACACTGGTTCTGAAAGAACGCCAGATCAGCACCATGAAGCCGATGCCGACCAGAAAAGGCAACCACTGCACCAGGGACACCCAGAAGTCTCCTTTGACCCCGGAGCGCACGGTCAATTCAGCGTTGTTGTCGCGCACCAATTGAACAAAATCTGAATTGGTGGGCACCACGGTCACCATCGACCTGCGGCCTGCAGTGCGGAACTGCACCTCGGCATTGCCTGCTGCATCCAGCACCACCTGTCGCACAGCCCCATTTTCCAGGTCGCGCACCAGGTCGCTGTAACTGTAACTCTGGGCCAGCGCTGCACCCATACTGCCGATCACCAGCCACAACATCAGTATTTTACGCATGGAATCAACCTTACCCAGACTTTCCCCCTGGATTGCCCTGAATGCCAAAGTTCTTCTTCTGCCAGGGAACCAGATACCTCATGCTAGCATTCCAGACTGCCCAGGATGTAAACCTGCTTACCATGAAGAATTGCCGTGATAAACGGTGTTTTTTTTGATTTGCAAGAAAAATTCATGAGAGGGTGGAGGGATTGGCCTGGACCCGCCAAAGCCAGCTCAAGAAAATGAACCCCAGACAGCATCTGGCAGGGTTTTTCCCGGAAGACTGTGGCACAATCAGAAGGGGAGGCTGCATGTTTGATGCTGCAGTGATTCGCAGACGCATCTATCTTTTGCTGGGGATTCTGGTGACGCTGGGTGGGGTGGTGGCGGCATACACCCTGCAGTTTTCTGTGGAGGTGCAGAATGTCTCCCAGACTTTGCTGGGCCTGGGGGCGGCTGTGCTGCTGGGGTTCTTTCTGCGAAACCGGATTGCCCTGAAAACCCTGGAGCATGTCAGCATGGGGCTGTTCATCGTGTTCTGGCTGTCTCGCTTTCTGGTGGAAATCCTCAGCCCTGTGTATGTGCTGGGCAGCCTGCCTTTGCGCTCAGATACGGGCCTGATCATCCTGACCCTGATGGTCTTCATTGCCCTGCCTGTTCTGACAGCCATGCGCATTGCCCAGGGTCTGTATCTGGTGTTCATTTGCTTTCCCTGGCTGGTGCTCATGCTGGTTCCAGAACGCCGGGGAATGCTGATGCTGGATGACTTTCTGCGCACACAGCTGATCACTTCGGTCATTGTGGGTCTGGTTTATGTGCTGGGGGTCTACAAAGAACAGTGGGTGAGGGAGCACGAACGCAACCACTGGCTGCACCAGATTGCCTACACCGACCTGCTGACTGGAGCCCTCAACCGCAGGCGGCTGTATGAGGTGCTGGAAACCCAGCTGACCGAATCCCGCTTCAGTGTGATCCTGTTTGATCTGGATCACTTCAAACGCATCAATGACCGTTACGGTCATGCCACCGGAGATGAAGTGCTGAAACGGGCCAGCGAAAAAGCCCGTGAAGTGTTGCGCCAGCACGACCACCTGGGCCGCTGGGGAGGAGAGGAGTTCCTGATTTTGCTTCCCTCCACCTCCCTTGAAGAAGCCCAGAAGGTGGCAGAACAGATCCGGGAATCGTTCCTGACCAGCGCTGTGCAGGACCTGCAGGGATTCAGTGCCAGTTTTGGGGTGGCCGAGCATGCTCCGCAAGAAAGCCATGATGCCCTGATCCACCGGGCAGACCAGGCGCTCTATCAGGCCAAAGCCAACGGCAGGAATTGTGTGGTCAGGTTTGGCGAGCATTTTCAGCTGTCTGGGGCAGGTTAAGCAAGACCTCAATGAGAGAAGCCTGAAGTGCTTCTTCAGCAGACGCGCATGTTAAATCAGCGGGCCCCTCCTACACTGGAAACATGAAAAAACGTCTGATGTTTGCTGCTTTGCTTTTGCTGGGTGCCGGTTCCCTGAGCGCCTGCACCGTCCGGGTGACCGCACCTTCGGCCACCATCAGCCTGGACACCTCCAACTACATCAATTCCTTTGAACCCGGCCGGGGCACCAACAGCAACTACTATGTGGGTGAACAGGTCAGTTTCCGCCTGAACACCACCCGTTCAGGTTACGTCACGGTGGTGGCCCTCAACCCCGATGGTTACAGCAATGTGCTGACCTACAACCAGTATGTTTCCGGTGGCACCACCATCATTGATGGCGGCCCCAGAAGTTACTTTGAAGTGGCTCCCCCCAGAGGCTACCAGCGGGTGCGTGCCATTTTCACCACCCAGTCTCAGAATGGTTATTCCCGTGCATCCATTGAAGGCCGTTACGACAGTGGCCAGTGGGACGCTCAGGTGAAGTTCTACCTGCAACCTGTGCCCACCCAGGCCAGAGATGTGGTTGAAACAGGTTTCTGGATTCGCTGAATCAAAACCCTCAAAACAAAAACGGGAGGCCCAAAAGCCTCCTGTTTCTGTTTTGCTGGCATCAGACTTGGACAGCCTGCACTTCTTTGACCGCCTGATAAATGCTGTCGTAGATTTCCTGCAGGTTTTCTTCTTCCACGCAGGAGAAAGCCACACGCAGGTCGGTTTCACCCAGAGCGATGGTGCCAATCTGGTATTTGTCCAGCAGCTGCTGGCGCACAGCTTCAGCAGTGGTGCCTTTGACCTTCAGGCACATGAAGTACCCGGAGTTGAAGGGGTAATAATCGAAAGCATCGCTGAATTGACCTGCGTCCAGAATGTCCTTGACCTTGTTGGCACGGGCCTTCATGATCTCGAATTTCTGCTGGCGCTGGGTTTCAAACTGTGGGTCTTTGAGGGCCTGCAGCAGGAAGGTCTGGCTGGGGTGAGGTCCGCTGGAGATGGTTGCACGGATGATGCCCATGGTTTTTTGCTCCAGGGCACTCAGCACAGCATTTGATTCGCTGGCGTAGGTCACAAAGCCCACCCGGAATCCCCACACGTACTCTTCTTTGGTGGCCCCGTCAATCTTCACGGGCAGAATTCTGGGGTGCAGTCCGGCCAGCAGGCCAAACAGGGATTCGTGCATGGAGTTCTCAAAGAACAGGCTGAAGTAAGCGTCATCGGTGGCAACCACCACGTTGATGCCTGCCTCTGCAGCTTTAACCAGCGCATCAATGATGGTCTGGCCTTCCTGCTGGGTGGGGGTGTACCCGGTGGGGTTGTTGGGGAAGTTCAGCAGCACCACGGCGCTCTTTTTGCCCTGCTCTTTGGCATCCAGCAAGGCTTCCAGCAGGGCTTCGCTGTTGAACTGTCCACCCTGGTTGTAGAGGGGGAAGTACACCATCTCTGCACCCCGGCGCACCCCGAAGGTCAGTTCGTAGTTCTCCCAGTTCTTGTCGGGCACGATCACGGGGGTGCCCACATCGGTGAACAAATCTGCCACAATGCTGATTCCATGGGTCAGGGCGTTGGTGACGATGGGGTTCCCGTAGTTCTTGCCTTGCAGGCTGGGGTTGTCCAGCACCATTTTTTCACGCCATGCGGTGCGCAGCTCAGGCTTCCCTGCAGGCGGAGCGTATGGGTACAGGTCCTTGGGGGCGTAAGCAGAGAGGTTGCGCTGCAGCACTTCGAGGTGCATGGGCACACCCTTCTCAACGGCAATCCCGATGGTGGCGTTGTACTTTTTGGCCTTCTGTCCAGCCTCTGCAGACTGGGAGAGGATGCCTTCTTTGGGGAAGTAAATCTGTTTTCCCAGTTCCGAGAGCATCTCGAGGACGTAGGGGTTTTCTTTCTGAATCTGCTCATTCAGTTGTTTTGCTAAAGGGTTCATGGTGTCCATTGTCCTACCTTTTTGTGTGAGGTGGGGAGCAGGTTGCTTAGAAAATTTGCCGAGGGCAAAGCGCTGAGGGCCGAGGGCAACATTGCAGTGCTGTAGTGATGGTTTTGCTAAAGTGTGGTTTTTGCGTCTCAGGGCTTAAAAGACCCCATTCCATGTGCCAGCAATTTTACTCTGCTCTTTTTGCTCTTGATCTTCAAAACCCATGCCTTTACCTTGCTCTTGGCTCTTGGCTCTTGGCTCTTGGCTCTTGGCTCTTGGCTCTTGGCTCTTGGCTCTCGGCCTGACGCTAAACTGAATCCATGTCCCTCACTTTCAAAGAAGCCAGCGAACGCGTGGACCGTTTTGTCAGCCAGTTTAAAGAAGGTTATTTTCCTCCCCTGCTCAACCTTGCCCGCATGACCGAGGAGGTGGGAGAAATTGCACGGGTGATTTCGCACCAGAACGGCAAGAAACCCAAAGCTGGTGAAGAAATCGGGGACCTGGAGATGGAACTTGCGGATTTGATGTTCGTGATCATCTGCATGGCCAACGGTCAAGGTTTAGACCTGGAAAAGGGCTTCAACAGAATGATGGATAAAGTGGAAGGCAGAGATGGAAACCGCTGGACCAAGAAGGAGAAATCATGAATCTTGCTCAATTTGTGAGTGCGGGTGAAGCGTTAACGGATTTGATTCAGGTGGAGCCTGGAGTGTGGCACTCCAAGGCTGGAGGGGCGGGCTGGAATGTGGCCCGTGTGGTGGCCCGTCTGGGCCTGCCTTCTGCTTTTGCCGGGGGCATTTCTCAGGACGATTTTGGAGAGGATTTGCACCAGAAGAGTGTGGCTGGAGACCTGGATTTGCGTTACTTGCAGCGCCATGCAGCAGCCCCTCTGCTGGCGATGGTGCCTGAAACCAACCCTCCCAGATATTTCTTTGTGGGCAATGACAGTGCGGATTTGCATTTTGACCCTCACCTGCTGCCAGAAGGCTGGTGGGATGAGGTGAAAACCCTGCACTTTGGGGGCATTTCCCTGACCCGCGATCCCCTCAAGACCACCCTGGTGAACCTGGCAGAGCAGGCCAGAAGCCTGGGGAAATTCATCAGTTTTGACCCCAATTACCGCATCACCATGACGGCGGCTTACCGCCCCACCTTTCAGCGCATGGTGGAACTCAGCGACCTGATCAAGGTCTCTGATGAGGATTTGCAGGGTCTGTTGCCTGAATTGACTGCTGAGGAGGCACTGGCCCAGATCCGCGCCTGGAATGCCACTGCCTGGATCATGCTCACCGAGGGGGCAAAAGGTGCGGTTCTGATGACTCCGGATGGGGAGATCTTCGAACCTGCTTTCAAAATCACCGTGGCAGACACTGTGGGTGCGGGAGATGCCAGCATCGGTGCCCTCAATTACTCCCTGATGACCCACAAAGACTGGGGCATTGAAGGCCACCTGCGTTATGCCCTGGCTGCTGCTGCTGTGAACTGCACCAGAGCGGGAGCGTATGCCCCCACACGGGAAGAAGTTCAGGCTTTGCTGGAAAAGTAAAACACCAGAAAAACCTGGAGTTTCCTGGCTCCCTCTGGAAAGAGGGAGCTTTTTGTTTAGAGGGACAGGGCCATTGACAATTTAGAGTATTCGCTCTAAATTAGAGCAAATACTCTAGGAGGTCGCGTGAGCAACCAGACCCGCATTCTTTCCTCTGCCCGGATCCTGTTCAACGAAAAAGGCACCCACAGCGTCACCACCAACCACATCGCCCAGCATGCAGGACTCAGTCCGGGCAACCTGTATTACCATTTCAAAAACAAAGAAGCCATCATCCGGGCGCTTTTTCAGGAACTGCAACAGCGCTGGAACGAGATCTACCGGCTTCCCGCAGAACCCACCCTGCAGGACATCAACGAGATGCTGCAGCGCAATTACCAGATGCTCTGGGAGTACCGGTTCTTTTACCGGGAAACGCTTTCCCTCTTGCAGCAGGACGCAGAACTCGAGCAGCAATACCGCAAGGTGCGGAACAGAGGACAGCAGGATTTCCATGACCTTTGCGGTTTCCTGATCGCCAAAGGCATCATGAACCCCCTTCCTCCAGAACGCATTTCCATGCTGGCAGAAGCCTGCTGGATCATCACCGACTTCTGGCCCACCCACCTGGAACTCTCCGGAAAAACCCTCTCTGAAGCAACCATCCAGCAGGGCATCCACCTGATGTGGATGGTGCTGGAGCCTCACCTCAAAGGAACCGCATGACTGCCATACCTGTTCAACAGAAACAACCAGAAGAGAAACGGCAAGCCCAGAGCCGCAGGTGGGTGGGAATGGAGTTTCTGGTGGGTGCCATTGCCCTCAATGTGCCCTACATGCTGCTGATCCAGCGCTTCAATTACCCGGACATCCTGCGTGAACCTGCTGCCCAGATCCTGACCCAGTACCACGCGCTGGGGAGCAGTGGCATCCTGATCTGGCTGGCCTTTGCCTGGTTCAGCTTTCCTTTGTTGCTGGCCATGGTTGGGCTGCATGGCATCCTCAAAAACACCCGCCACCCCCTGCTGTACCATGCCACCACTTTTGGCATTCTGGCTGCAGTGCTGCAAATGGTGGGCCTCTTGCGCTGGGTCTTTGTGAACCCTGTTCTGGCAGACCTGTACCTGAACGCCTCCAGCACCGAGGGCACCCGCGCCGCTGTCACCGTGGTTTTTCAGGCCATCCACCAGTACGGAGGGGTGCTGCTGGGTGAACACCTGGGTCAGGTTTTCACGGTGCTGTGGATGTGGACCATCAGCCTGATTGCCCTGCAAACCCGCCTGTTTCCCCGCTGGTTTGGCGTTCTGGGGTTTGGAGCAGGAGCCATTTACCTGCTGGGCCAGCTGGAACTGCTGCACACTGTGATGCCGTCTTTGCCCTTCTGGGAGCCTGCAGGACTGGTGGGAAGCCTGCTGTGGCTGGTGTGGGTGGTGCTGCTGGGCGTTTTTCTGATCCAGCTCAGCAAAAAATAACATCCCTGTGTTCCAGCAAAAACCCCGAGCATGCTCGGGGTTTCAGGTTTTCAGAACAGAAAAATCAGGCGCTTTTCAGATGGGTGACGTTGGTCTTGCGAATGTAATTCAGCAGAACCCCCAGGCCATAACATCCACCTGCAAACCACAGCACGCTGGCTGCTGCAGGGAAGGAAAGCAAAACCAGATACAGCCCCAGACCGATGATGGCAAAAGTGGCCGGATGGCTCTGCCCATGCAGCCTGCGGGTGAAAGTTGCACCCAGCATCAGCAGACTGATGCTCAGACCTGCCGTGAGGGCCACCAGCAGAACGATCCCCAGGCCCAGCAGCACAGCATTTCCCACCAGGGTGGAGATCAGCAGCACAGGAAGGGCCACCAGGAAAGCCACGTATCCCAGCGCAAGATTGCGGTTGGGTTCCCGGAAGGCCTGACGCACCAGGGTGCTGCCATGACCCGACTGGTACACCAGCAGGGTGAACACGCACAGGAAGGCGAAGTAGAACGCAGGCCAGTATTCGTTCTTCATCAGGTTCAGCAGGGGCACAAAAGCCGAAGCCACACCCACAGAAGGCAGCACCGTGTTCTGGATGGGCAGTTCACCGTTGACGCGCCCCAGAATGGCGGTGGGAACACTGGCCTGGACTCCAGGATCTTTGGTGACATCGCCCAGCAGGGTCACAATGCGTCCATCCACCTGGGAACCCTGAATCAGTTTGATGTTTCCACCAAGGGCCAGCACATCACCGGTCACATGCCCACGCACCACCACATCGCCGCCCACCCGCACCACATTGGACACCTGTTCTCTGGGTGCAATGGTGGCAGGACCGAAAGCCTGCTGGATGTTCGGATAGACCATCAGCATGGCCACCGCAAAAGCAGCATAGGTGATTTGCGGAGCAAATTTAATGCGGCTGAACAGGGCAAACACGCTGACCAGGGCCAATCCACCCATCACACCCAGGGCCAGGCCAGAAATGTTGCGGGCCAGGTCTGCCAGCACGTTCACTCCCACCTGCATGTTGGGAAACACAAAGCTGAACAGGGCAAAAGCTGCAGCCAGCAAAGCCATGCCCACCAGATACAGCGGTGCAGGATTGTGCGTTTCCTGGGCCTGGGCATCCCGTGCAATCCTGCTGGCCACATGGGCAGCAAAACCTTCAGGAACTTTCAGTGCAGGCAGCCCTTGCAAGGCCGCCTGCACTTCGGTGGTGCTGCGTTCCTGCATGTGCTGCAGAACGCTGTCTGAAAAGCCCTCAGGGGCTTTGACGGTCAAACTTTTCAGCTGATCTCCCAGATGGTCATCCTGAATGCGCTGAACCAGCTGGGCTGTGAAGCCTTCGGGAACTTTCAGTGCAGGAAGGTTTTGCAAGGCACTTTGCATTTCCAGCTCACTGCTGTTCTGCATGTGTTGCAGGATGCGGTCTGCAAAGCCCTCAGGTGCCTTGACTTTCAGCTGTTGCAGCTCCTCACGCAGGTGGTCTTCCTGGATGCATGCTGCAACCTGGGCCGCAAAGCCCTCAGGGGCTTTGACTTTGAGTTGTTGCAGGTCCTGATGCAGCTGGTCCTCTTGAATGCGTTGAACCAGCTGGGCTGTGAAACCCTCTGGAGTTTTGAGTTTGAGGGCTTGCAACTCCTGGCGCAGGTGGTCGTCCTGAATGCGCTGGACCACATGGGATGCAAAACCCTCGGGTGCTTTGACCTTGAGTTGCTGCAGGTTCTGATGCAGCCGGTCATCCTGAATGCGCTGGATCACCTGGGCTGCAAAGCCCTCAGGAGCCTTGACTTTGAGTTGCTGCAGGTCCTGCTGCAGGTGGTCATCCTGGATGCGCTGGATCACCTGGGCTGCAAAACCCGGAGGAGCTTTCAGGGCAGACAGCTGGCTGAGCACTTGTTGTGTTTCGTGGTCTTCCATGATCGGCTCGGGCAGGGCAAAAGTGGGAGGCAGGTACTGCTGGGTGAAACGCTCAATGGAATCCAGCAGGGGATGCAGGTCCAGGGTGTTCCGAAAGATGTGGTCATGGATGTGCTCCTGCATGAATTCAGAAAGCCAATCCGGGATCTGCAGCACAGGAAGATGATCCAGTGCTTCCTCAACCTCGAAGATTTCCTTGAAACGTGCAAAAAAGCCCTCTGGTGGCGGGCGGCCAAAATCCAGAGCGTTCTGCAAGTGCTCTTCATTTGAGTTTAAGGGCTTATCCATAACCAACCTCTATTCCGACGCTGATCAGCATGGGCGATGAAAACCGCTGCCGATCTGTTTGACCGTGTTTGCTTGGACTGAATAAAAGTGAGGGGTTCCCACTTTTACCCAGTCCATCAATCCACCTTTCCTTTGAGGGCCTGGGCCAGCATTTCTTTGGCCCGAAACACCCGACTCTTGGCTGTGCCTACAGCAACGCCCTGAATGGTAGCAATTTCTTCATAACTCATTTCTTCCACAAATCGCAAAACCACAGCTTCCCGGTAGTCTTCTGGCAAGGTCAGCAAAGCCTCCTGCACCCGTTCGGCGTTCTGGGCGTGTTCGGCCTGCACCACCGGGCTCAGCAGGTGGGAGGTGACCTCAAAACCCACTTCCTCGGCGGCTTCTTCCATGGAGAATTGCGGGTGGGCTTTGCGGCGGTGCTTCTCGATCTGGGTGTTGCGGGCAATCTGGTAAAGCCAGGGCAGAAACGGCTCTCCATCTTTGAAGGTGTGAATGCCTTTCCATGCCCGGAAAAACACCTCCTGGGTCAGGTCGAGCGCATCCTCATAGTTGCCTTCCAGCCGAAACAGGTAGGTCAGCATTCGGTCCTGGTACTGCTCAATCAGTTGATGCCAGGCACGCTCATCTCCTTTCTTGAGGAGTTGCAATTCTGCAGGATGGCTCGGGTTGTACTCGGACACTTGCGACACATGATTCATACGCGACCTCTGAAGGAATGGTTCCGCCGATGCGGTCCATGTGCGTGAGCTGCAAAATGGACAGTCTGCTGTAAGTTTTTGCTGCTCTGGAGTGCTCTGGTTTCTGAGCCCAGCAGGGGAGACTTGCTTTGCAAACCCTACGGTCAGACCCTACCGATTGTATTTTACCTTTCCATGACCGCATCTCCCTGAGAAACCCCACAGATGACTGCACAGCTGAACTTTGCCACTGGACTTTCCTGAAATCGCAGCATTTCTGACAGACAGCCGGTGTGCCAGTGCTGTTCTCCTCATCTGGCTGCAAAAAAGCAGAGTAGACTTGGCGTTATGGATCTGGATTTCCTCACGCCTTACATCGGGCAGCTCTCTTTCGGTGGTGTGCTGGGTTTTGCTGCAGGTTATTTTGTCAAAAAAGTCGGGAAAATTGCACTGTTTGTGGTGGGTGGTCTGTTCATTGTGCTGCAGATCCTCGCAGCATATGGTTTCATCCAGATTGACTGGCTGAGCATCCAGCAGAAAGCCGACCCCCTCTTCGACGAGAAAAACGTCAAGACCGCCACCGACAGTTTCATGAAATTGATCACTGCCAATTTGCCTTTCACGGGAGCATTTGTGGCTGGCTTTGCCATTGGGTTCAAAGTGGGCTGAAAAAGCAGAAAAACAAGAAAAAGAGAACTGGTTTAAACCAGTTCTCTTTTTCTTGTTGGGGTTCAGTCTTCGTCGTGAACTTCGGTGCCGTCTGCGCCGTGGGGGTGGCCGTGGTCCAGTTCTTCTTCGGTGGCTTCGCGGATGTTGACCACTTTCACTTCAAAGTGCAGGGTCTGACCGGCCAGGGGGTGGTTGAAGTCTGCAACAATCTGGTCGTCCCGCACTTCCACCACGGTGAAGGGCATCATGGTTCCATCGGGGTTTTCGGCGTAGTAGGTGGCGCCCACTTCCACGCCGCCTTCAAAGTTTTCAGCGCTGAAGACTTCGATGGCCTGCTCGTCCCATTCGCCGTAAGCGTCAGCAGGGTCGATGGTCACGCTGAGGGCATCCCCCACAACTTTGCCTTCGAGTTCTTTTTCCAGACCGGGGATCAGGTTGCCTGCGCCGTGCAGGTAAAGCAGGGGTTCTCCGGGTTCGGTTTTGTCAATCACGTCACCGTCAATGGTCAGAACGTAATCCAGTTCAACAACTTTATTGGCTGCAATGCTGAGGTCTTTGCTCATGGTTTTCTCCTTGGTGCTGAGGATCGGGTGGAGATGAGGTCGGGGGAATTCATGGGTGAAATCTTTCCCGAACAGGTGCTGTTCAAGATACGTTATATAGAATAGCAAGCTTTTTCCGATTCGGTGAGGGATGAAAGTTACCCTTTGGGGCTTGACAGAACCGATGTATCCGATCATGATATATCAATAGATGATATAGGAGGAGCAGATGTTGAGCGCACAGTTTCACATCCTGTTTGCCCTGCTTGATGGGGAAAAACATGGTTATGCCATCATGAAGGCCGTTCAGGACGATACCCGTGGACGTTTGAAATTGGGGCCAGCCACCCTTTACACCAACCTGAAAAAAATGCTTGCTCAGGGCCTGATTGCCGAAACCGAAAAAGAAGAACAGGACGAACGCCGCCGCCATTATCGGCTCAGCGATCAGGGCCGCACCCAGGTGGAAGAACAACTCAAGCAAATGGAAGCCACCCTCCTGCTGGCCCAACAGAAAAGGACCATGAAATCGTGAATGGATTGCGTTTTTTGACTGCTTTGTTCCCCAAAACTTTCCGAGAACACTATGGCGCTGAAATCTGCCGGGACATCCAGGAAATGCACCGTGAGATCCAGAAAGAAGAAGGAAAATGGGCTGCAAACCTGTATCTGATGCGTGCTGGAAGCAATGTGTTGCAGGTGGCCCTCTCTGAACACTGGCAGCAAGACATGCACATGCTGAGAACCCAGCCTGCCACCCTGATCCCTGCCATTCTGCTGGCAGGGTTCACCATCACAGGGGTGCTGGCTTTCGGACAGTCCATGGTCAATTCGGGTGCGGAAAATGTGGGCATGCTCAGATGGATGAACCCTGGCATCACCACCCAGGAGGTGACTTCAGAGGCAAGATACCAGCCCCTGAAACAGGCCATTGAAGAGGTTTACCACCCATCCAGCATCAAGATTCTGGAATTTCAACGCAACCAGGGTGGGCTGAAAGGCGGTTTCTGGGAACACAGTCGGGTGCTGTGGGTGTCGGTGGTTTCCCCGCAAATGGTAAAAGAGGTCAGGACCAGCTGGGTTTTTCCCTCGGTCAAAGAGGAAATCAAAGTGCGTTTTGAGCAGTTCTGGAAACTCAATTCTGCAGAACGGGTGCAATCTTTCAAAGTGCAAATGCAAGGCATTGTGGCTGCCCTGCAGGTCCCAGGATTTGATGCCCAGGTTTTCTGTGCAGCCTCTCCTGCCGTGCCTGCAACCTTCATGTATCAGGACCAGCCTGAGCACATCCGGCAGGTCAAGATGCACAGCATGGCTGGAGTGGACATTTATCCGGCCTATGACGGAGAAATCAATCCAAAAATGCGCCACCTGTACGATGCTGAGGCCAGGGTGTGGTATACGCCACATCAGCAGTCCAGTTATGCCCTGGAAACTGCAGATGAGGAACCCTGTGTTGAGGCCTCACATCAAATCTGGGATGCCTCTGGAAAGCTGATCTGGTGAGTGGTCTGATGGGCCTGCAGCAGGCTGGATAAGCCACCCGTTTGATGTGTTTTTAAGGTTGTTCTTCTAGGCTGGGTTCATGCCCATCGATCAACACGGAGCTTTAGAAGAACAACCCTTCAGCTACAAGGCCCACGCAGACGGCAAACTTTTCGTGTATTACGGGGGCAAGCACGTGCGCACCTACAAAGACAAAGAAGCCGAAAAACTGCTCAAACAACTGGACGCTGCCACCCCGGCGCAGGAGCAGTTGCTGCTGGCCCGGATCACCGGGAATTTCAAACGGGGGAATGAGAAAAAAAGATGATGGACCTCTGAATCCTGTGCTCTGGAACAGCAGAGGATTCTGGCTGTCTGGAAAAAGTCAATTTGACCTTGGTGCATTCTGATTTTCAGGGTTAAACTGGTTAGCGGTGTGTCTTCGCCTGCCTCTGGACAGGCCCAGAACAGCTCCGCTGACATTTTTGGTTTGTGTGCTGCCTTGCAGCCTTTTCAACAGCCCCGGATTCGGGGAAACGAAGGAGAGACCTATGGATTACGATGTATTGGTGATTGGTGCGGGTCCTGGCGGATACCACGCTGCGATTCGTGCTGCACAACTGGGACTCAAGACTGCCGTTGCAGAGATGGGCGCAGTCGGGGGCGTGTGCCTGAACGTGGGATGCATTCCCACCAAGGCCCTCTTGCACGCGGGCGAACAGATGGCCGAGAGCAAGCACGCCAAGGAGTTCGGACTCACCTTCAATGAAACAAAGTTGGACGTTGCCAAACTCAATGGCTGGAAAGAGGGCATCGTCAAACGCCTGACCGGCGGGGTGAGCAGCCTGCTGAAAGGCAACAAGATCACCGTGGTGACCGGAGAGGCCAGATTCCTGGATGCCCACACCGTGCAGGTCGGAGACCAGAAAATCACCGCCCAGAACATCATTGTTGCCACTGGATCTGAGCCTGCAAGCCTGCCCACTTTCCCCATTGACCAGCAGGACATCGTGGATTCCACGGGTGCTCTGGTGGTTCCCGATCCCATTCCTGGCCGGGTGCTTTGCATTGGTGGGGGTGTGATTGGCTTTGAGTTTGCCCACGTGTACAACAACCTGGGTTCCAAAGTCAAAGTCATCGAGTTTGCTCCCCAGGTGATTCCGGGTGCAGATGCAGATGCCGTCAAGGAATTTGTGAAGGCCATCAAGAAGCAGGGCATCGAAATTGAGGTCCGCACCAAGGCCAACAAGTTCGAGAAAAAAGCTGATGGTCTGCATGTGGAAATTGAAAGTGTGGAAACCGGAGCCAAACGCACCGAGGTCTTTGACCGGGTGCTGGTGGCCGTGGGTCGCCGTCCCCGCTCAAAAGGCATGAACCTGGAAGGGGTGGGCGTGAAGATCAGCGACCGGGGTTTCATTGAAATCAACGACAAACTGCAGACCAGTGTGCCTCACATCTACGCCATTGGCGATGTGGCCGGAAACCCCATGCTGGCCCACAAAGCCATGAAAGAAGGTCTGGTGGCTGCAGAGGTCATTGCTGGGAAGAAGAGCGCCATGGATGTGGTGGCCATTCCCGGTGTGGTGTACACCAGCCCAGAATTCGCCTGGGTGGGCCTGACCGAGCAGGAAGCCAAAGACAAAGGCTACAAGGTCAAGACAGGGGTGTTCCCCTTCGCTGCCAGTGGTCGCGCCATGACCCTGCAAAGCACCGATGGTTTTGTGAAGATGGTTTCTGACGCAGACACCGATTTGCTGCTGGGCGTGCACATCGTGGGTCCCCACGCTTCTGACATGCTGGGTGAAGCTTCACTGGGTCTGGAAATGGCGGCCACTGTTTCTGACATTGCCCTCACCATTCACGCCCACCCCACGCTGGGTGAAGCGGTGCTGGAAGCCGCAGAGCACGTGCACCGTCAGGCCATCCACATCTCCAACCGCTGAATTTCAGGTGTTGATGCGACCCTCCGGGACCTCTCGGAGGGTTTTTGCTGGATTGCAGACAGATATGGCTGTAAGAAATGACACTTTGTTTTTGTAAAGTTTGAGCGATCAAAGCATGAAGGATGCAGGGGGAGAATTTGAAACTCCTGCAGGTGCAGCAAAAAACGTTTTACGTATGACCCGAAGTCTGACACGAAGCTGAAGAGGGTCTTTTTTGACACACCTCTGACATGGTACGTTTATAGTCGCGTGTACTGAACCCGGTTAAAAGTGGTCTAGATGCAAAGGCGGGTTGAATTCACCCTCTGGGCAGACAGAACCCTGACACCGCACATTCACAGATCCTCTGGATTTGCACCACTGGATTTGAGCCGTACACCGAAAGGACGACCATGAAACACCTCAAAATGCTCAGCCTGCTGCTGATGACGACCGGCGTTGCCCAGGCCGCCACCGTGGACCTCCGCATCCTGGAGACCACCGACATTCACGTGAATGTCCTGAACTACGACTACTATCAGGACAAGAGCACCGACGAGTATGGTCTTTCCAAAACCGCCACCCTGATCAACCAGGCCAGAGCGGAAGCCCCCAACAGCATGCTGTTTGACAACGGTGACCTGATTCAGGGCAACCCCCTGGGCGACTATGTGGCCCGGGTCAGCCCACTCAAAGAAGGGGACGTTCACCCCGTCTACAAGGCCATGAACCTGCTGGATTACGATGCTGGCAACATCGGCAACCACGAGTTCAACTACGGTCTGGATTTCCTCAAAGTGACCCTGCAGGGGGCCAACTTCCCTTACGTCAGTGCCAACGTGTTTGATGCCAACGGCAACAAAAATTACTTCAAACCCTACCGCATCATCACCAAAGTGGTGAAAGACGAGAACAACAAGCTGCACCTCCTGCGGGTGGGTGTGATTGGTTTTGTGCCCCCACAAATCCTCAACTGGGACAAGGCCAACCTGGAAGGCAAGGTCACCACCCAGGACATCGTGGCAACCGCCAAACGCTTTGTGCCCGAAATGAAAGAAAAAGGCGCAGACATCATCGTGGCCCTGGCCCACTCTGGACTGGGCGACCCCGATCCCAAAGCCCTGGACGAGAATGAAACCGCTGGCCTCTCTAAAGTTCCGGGCATTGATGTGGTGCTGTTCGGGCACTCCCACCTGGAATTCCCCAGTGCCTCTTTTGCCACCTACCCCGGAGCGGATGTCAAAAAAGGCACCCTGAACGGTGTGGCCGCAGTGATGCCCGGATTCTGGGGCAACAACCTGGGTGTGGTGGACCTGAAGCTCGAAGTCAACGACGGAGAATGGAGTGTTGCCGACAAACAGGGCAGCATCCGTCCCATCTTTGACAAGGTGGCCAAGAAAGCCATTGTGGACAACGATCCCGCCATTGTGCAGGCCGTTGCAGACGACCATCAGCACACCCTGGATTACGTGCGCGGCAAGGTGGCAGACCTGGAAGCCCCCATCAACAGCTACTTCGCTGTGGTGCAGGACGATCCCAGCGTGCAACTGGTCTCCCAGGCCCAGATGTGGTACGCCAAACGTGCCCTGCAAGGCACCGAGTACGACAAATACCCTGTGCTGTCTGCTGCTGCACCCTTCAAGGCCGGAGGGCGTTCTGGAGCCAGTTACTACACCGACATTCCTGCTGGCACCCTGGCCATCAAGAACATCTCCGACCTGTACATCTACCCCAACACCATCAAAGGGGTGCTGGTCACCGGGGCACAGGTGCAGGAATGGCTGGAGCGCAGCGCAGGTCAATTCAAGCAGATTGATCCCAAAGGCCCAGCCAACCAGCCTCTGGTGGATGATTCCTTCCCCACCTACAACTTCGATGTGATCGATGGTGTGACCTACGAAATCGATGTCACCCAGCCCAGCCGTTACAACAGCAAGGGCGAAGTGGTGAATGCCGATGCCCACCGCATCAAGAACCTGATGTTCGAAGGCAAACCCATCGATCCTGCCCAGAAGTTTGTGGTGGTGACCAACAACTACCGTGCAGGTGGCGGCGGCAGCTTCCCCGGTCTGGACGGCAAGAACATCGTGCTGGATTCTCCCGATGAGAACCGCGAGGCCATCATCCAATACATGGTGTCTCAGGGCAAGATCAACCCCACTGCAGACAACAACTGGAAACTGGCCCCCATCCCTGGCCAGAGCGTGCTGTTCCTCTCCAGCCCCAACGCTGAGAAATTCCTGCCTGCCAATGCCAAAAAGATTGGCACCAATGCAGACGGTTTTGCCCAGTACCAGCTCAGCTGGTAAAACACCTCACCTTCGCCCAGCCTCCCTTGCGCCGCAGGGGAGGTTCTTTGCTGCATGATCTTCCACACCTGTGCCCGGACCACCTGTGACAGAATGGTTTTCTGTGAAACGCCTTCTCTCCCTGATGCTGCTGTGTCTGGGCAGTGCCACAGCCCAGTTGTTGCTTCCCGAGTCGAACAGCCTGATTCACAGCACGGTGCTGTCTCCTTTCGGGCAGATTCCACTGTCTGAGGGATGCAGATTGGGCTTCAATTTCAGCATTGCCAACGAGCAGTCTTACAGCAGGGGAGACTGGGGAGAGATGGGCATCGATGCCGAAGCGTGGAAACTGGAGCTGACAGCCCGGACTTTCACCCCTGTGGGGGAATTTGGGGTTTCGGTTCCCGTGCAGTATGTGTGGGGAGGGGTGCTGGACGCACCACTGGATGTGTATCACCAGGTCATCCGCATGAACCGCATTGTCAACCCGGAACGCAACCGCAACCTGTCTTTTTACCGCCTGGCCGATGGGGAGCAGCGTTATTACAGTGCGCCTGCTTTTGGTCTGGGAGATGTTTCTCTGCAATGGGCTTACCCCATCGACACCTTCTGGGTGAAGACCACCTTTGGCTTCCCCACAGGCAGACCAGAGCAATTTCTGGGCTCTGGGGCCTGGAAAAGCAGTGTACAACTGGGTTATGGAAATGCAGCAGCAGGCGTGGTGGGTCAGTTGGGCTGGGTGCTCAATCCTGCTGACACACAGGTTGCTCCTCTGGGGTTGCAGTCCCAGTATGGCCTGAAAGCATGGACTGCTTTGCCCTGGAACCTGCCTGTCCGGCTGGAAACCGAGGTGCGCAGCAGTCCTTTTAGAACAGGGGGCACTTTTGCTGATCCCACGGTGTCTTTCCGTCTGGTGGTTGTGGGGATGGGGTTTCAGGAAGACCTGACCCCTGCCCTGCCAGATGTCACCCTCTCAACCGCACAGGAATGGCCGTGTCCCTGAATCTCTGACCCATCCAGCCCCATGCACTCAGGAATCACCCTTACATCTGTGTAAGGGTGATTCCTTTTAGATCTGTACAGGAATCTCCGACCATGAATGAGCAGCAACTGAAGAAAGAGGCCATCTCTCTTCTGCCCCCTCTTCTGCACAGTGCTGACCTCCTCCATCTCACCATTTCCGCCCCCACACTCACATCCCCCTGGGAGGGTCCCATGTTCATTCCTGCAGACCGCCGCCTGATCGAACCCGAAAAAGCCAGCCTTTTCTTCAGCCAGGTGCTCTACCCCATGACCCACACGGGTGTGGGTTTTGTGGTTGTGGGCCATGTGCTGCGCAGCCTTCTGCCTTTTCTGAAAGCCCTGGAGAGGGTGGGAGAAGTCCTGGCTGTGATTCCCAAGCCCCGCAGCATCAGTGACCAGCATTTGCCCGAAATTCAGAAGCGCTATCCAGTGTATTTTCTGGACCGCCTGTTCACCGCCAATGCAGCACAGGTGATTGGCTTTCTGGAGCAATTGAAGCCCTCTGGACGGTTCATGATCATCGACATTGGAGGGTACTTTCATCGGGTGGTGCATGACCTGAAACAACATTTTGGAGATTGTTTCCTGGGGGTGGTGGAAGACACCGAAAACGGCCACCAGAAATACGAATCGGTGGTGCCCCTGCCGGTTCCCTGTCTGTCGGTGGCCCGCAGTCTGGCCAAACGCACCGAGGACTGGAACGTCGGGAAATCCATTGTGTTTTCTGCAGAAGCGCTGCTCAGGCAGGAGGGTTTGCTGTTTGCAGATCAGGTGATCACGGTGTTTGGGTTTGGCAAGATCGGGCAGAGCATCGCCCACAACCTGCGGGCCAGGGGATACGAGGTGTACGTGTGGGACATCGATCCCAGCCAGCGCATTTACGCCCAGTGCATCAACCACCGGGTGAAGCCGCGCCCTGAACTCTTGCAGGCCAGTGACATTTTCTTCTGTGCCACAGGAAATCGGGCACTGACCTTGCAGGACATGCCTCAGCTGAAACCCCATGTGCATGCGTTTTCGGTGACTTCTGCAGACGATGAACTGGACCCCCAGATTTTTGAGCGCTGTGACAGCCTGCACAGGGATGGAGATTTCAGCCGCCTGCGTTTTGCAGACCACACCTTGCACCTGGGAAACCACGGAAATGCAGTGAATTTCATTCATGGGGCAGAGGTGGGACCCTACATTTATCTGGTGCAGGCTGCCATTCTGTCCGGGGTCAAGGCCCTGCTGCAGGGAGCTGGAACCACCGGTTTTGTGGGGCAACTGGACCGGGAAACCGAAATGCACAATGCCGAACTCTTTGAAGGGCATTTTGGCAGCGCCCAGGCTGTGCGTTTCCGGGAGGTCGGCTGATGTCCGGTATACTGCGGGGCATGTCATCCCAGCCCACCTTTTCCCTCTCTGAATGGGAGCACCGCTTTCAGAACCATTTGCAGGAACACGCCAGCTTTGATGCAGGGCATGATCTGGAACACATCCGGCGGGTGGTGCTCAGTGCCCGCCGAATTGCCCTGCAGGAACAGGCTGTGCTCGAGGTGGTGGTCCCTGCAGCCTGGCTTCATGACTGCGTGGTGGTGCCCAAGGATTCCCCCCAGCGCAAGCAGGCTTCAAAACTTGCAGCAGATGCTGCTGTGGCTTACCTGCTTGAGGTGGGTTATCCAGAGCAGCACCTGCAGGCCATCCACCATGCCATTCATGCCCACAGTTTTTCTGCTGGAGTTGTCCCGGAAACCCTGGAAGCCAGAATTGTGCAGGATGCAGACCGCCTGGATGCTGTGGGCTCCATTGGCATTGCCCGTTGCCTGATGCTGGGAGGCAGCATGGGACGTGCCCTTTACCATGCAGAAGACCCTTTTGGAGAAGAACGGGAATTCGATGACCTGACCTACACCATCGACCACTTCTTTGTGAAACTGTTCAAACTTCCCGGGCAGATGCATACAATGTCTGCCCGGGAAGAGGGGGAAAAAAGAATTGGGGTGATGCGTCAATTTCTGGAACAGCTCAGGAGTGAGGTGGAGTGAGCTTCAGGGAAACTGAACATCCTGCATGATTCTGGTGTAAGGCTGGGTGGTGTCGTTCAGGATGCCATTCAATTCCAGAAGCAAGGCAGGGTATCTGCCCTTTCTGGGGTAAGGTGACAATTTTTTGAAATCCTGAACAGCATAGAATTTCTTTGGATGAGGAAAGCTGGTGTTGAAAACAATGCTTCCATCTTTTTGCCCATCGCCAATTTCGATGGTCGGATTTCCAGCCGCATTGCGAAAAATGAGTGCATAGGAGGTTTTTGAATGGGCCTGGGTTCTGACGGTCAGGAGGGGCTGTTCTTGCAGGTTGGAGCCATAGCCAAATTGTTTCCAGCCATGCTGCTCCATGAGGTACATGCCCAGATTGCTGGCAAGCACAAGATGGGCATTGTAATTGGGCAATGGAATCTGGGCGTTTTGCAGGTGCAAGATGGGTTCTTTTGCACCTGTCAGTTTTGCTGCTCCAGGTGCCTTTCTACGAAGTGCATTCAAGAAATCATTCATGCTGATGTAGGTTTTCCCTGCCCGCTGAAAAACAGTCCCTTCCCCCCAATTGGAAATGTGGTTTTTCAGTGAAAAATACAGGGTTTTTTGAGGCATGTTCACCTTGAGTTTCCCATGCAGGATTTCAGTCTTGATGCCCGCTTTTTCAAGCTCTGCCTTTAAACTGGTGACTTCAACCCAGCTGTGATACAGATTGAAATACGCCTGGGTGCATTTTGCTGAAATTTTCTCGGTGGTGCAGTAAGGCAAAGGAGGCTTGGTGGTGATCAAAAGTTCAGCATGAATGCTGGAAGTGGCAGACATCAGCAGCACCCCTGACAGCAATGTGCCTGCCCCAAACCGGGTGATTCTGGGCATCAGGTACACCTGCTGCATGCCTTTTTGAATGGCTGCAGGTTGCCCCATCTGGGCCAGGGTTTTCTGCAGGGCTTCATGTTCGGTCATGCCAAAGGCCCGGTGCTGGTTCGTGCGCTCCAGGATGTCTGCTTCCAGTTCCTGCCAGAGTTCAATTTTTTGCTTTCTGGGAAGCCCGCGGGTGGCCTGTTTCAAATAATGATTCAATGCGTTCATGCAATGCCTCCAAGGGTGTTGACAGCCTGGGAAAAAGTCTTCCACTCTTCCCGTTTTCGGGCAAGTTCTTTTTTGCCTGTCTCGGTGATGCAGTAATACTTGCGGGGTGCCCCTCCAGTGCTGGATGGGCGCATTTCGGTGCTCAGAAACCCCTGTTCCACCAGACGGTGCAGGGCAGGGTAGAGGCTGCCCTCCTTGAAATCAAAATAGCCTGTGGTGCGAATCTGTGCTTCCTGAATGATGCGCAGTCCATAGGTGGGTTCTGGCTCAATGATGGACAGCAGGATCATGTCCAGGTGGCCTTTTAACATCTGTTGACTCATGTCACCTCCTCTGTAGATAGACTATATAGTTTAATTATGTAGTCTGTCAAGGTAGTGATTTTGCGGGGTTATACTGGCCCCATGACTGTAACCTCCATCCATCAGGTGGTTCTGGTGAGTGCCCCAGACCTCGAAACCGCAAAAACCCTGGCCCATACCCTGCTTGAAGAAAAGCTGTGCGCCAGCGTCAACCTGATTCCCCAGGTCCTCAGCCTGTACCACTGGGAAGGAAAAATCCAGCAGGACAGTGAAATCCTGCTCCTGATCAAAACCGAAAAAGCAAAATACGCTGCCTTGCAGCAGCGCATCCTGGACCTTCACCCTTACGGCACACCAGAGGTGATTGCTCTGGACATTGCGCAGGGATCAGAAAAGTACCTGAGCTGGATCTCAGACAGCCTGGAGTGAATCAGTCGGTGAGTTTGTAGAGGGATCCGCTGTAATCGGTGATGTACACCTCGCCAGCTTCATCTTCTCCAAAACTGCTGATCTGCAAACCAGTGTCCAGCAGCAATTTGTTGCTCACCTTGCTGCCACTGAGGGTGATGCCCCAGAGTTTTCCGCTGGCAAAATCGCCATACAGGTAGGTGCCTTTCAGGTCAGCAATGGCTTTGCCCCGGTACACCACACCACCCGTGATGGACTGCCCATCCGAGTGGGAATACTCATGCACGGGTTTTTCCAGGTTGCCTTTGTCGCAATTCTGGCCGGGTTCATAGCAGTGCTTGCCTTCCATCAGCCGCCAGCCGTAATTCTCTCCACCTCTGGAGTTGGCTTTCTGGAAGTCCACCTCTTCGTATTCGCCCTGACCCACATCCCCAATCCACAAATCTCCGGTCTGGCGGTCAAAGCTGTAACGCCAGGGGTTTCTGAGGCCATAAGCCCAGATTTCATCCTTGCCGTCTTTGCCCACAAAAGGGTTGTCTTTTGGAATTTTGTAGGGCAGAGAGCTGACATCCAGCCGCAGCATTTTGCCCAGGAAAGTGTTCAGGTTCTGACCGTTGTTCTGGGGGTCGCCTCCCGATCCACCATCTCCCATGCCAATGTAAAGGTAGCCGTCTTTGCCAAAGGCCAGATGCCCTCCGTTGTGGTTGGCGTAAGGCTGCTGAACGCTCAGCACCTTCTGGGCGCTTCTGGGATCTGCCTGGTCTGCATCTTTGCTGACTTTGTAGCGCACCACCTGGGTGTTGCCACTGCGATCGGTGTAATTCACAAAGAAAAACCCTGACTTTTCATAACTGGGGGCAAAAGCCAGCCCCAGCAGGCCCCGTTCTCCGCCTGCACTGGTGAGGGAACGGATGTCCAGAAAAGGCTCGGACAGCAGCTTGCCATTCTTGACAATGCGAATAAGGCCCCCTTGCTGCACCACAAACAGCCGGTTGCTGCCATCCATGGCACTGGTGACGCCCAGAGGGCTGCTCAGGTTGTCGATGACTTTCTGAAGCTTGAGGTCCGCTGCAAAGCTGCAGGATGCCAGTAAAACCATGCCCAGCACGAGTGAGTTCCTGCCCATCAAAAAACACCTCCGTTTCTCAACTTAAGGGAAACGGAGGTGAGGTTGGTTTGACCCCCACCTTGCTCGCTTCGCCTCGCTTTCCTCCCCTCAGGGGGAGGACCTGTCGCAGACAGCGGAGGGGGCAAACTCAGGGAGAGGAAAGCGAGTGCAACGAGCGAGGAGAGGGTTACTTCACAGCCACTTCACCAGAGGGCAGAGCGCCTTTGGCTTGCAGGTATTCAGCAATCTGCACAGCGTTCAGGGCAGCGCCTTTCAGCAGCTGATCACCAGACACGAACAGCTCCAGACCGCCATCGAAGACCAGGCTGGCCCGGATGCGGCCCACTTCCACGTCGTATTTGCCGCTGGCATTCAGGGGCATGGGGTAGATTTTGTTGGCAGGATCGTCCACCAGTTGCACGCCAGGGGCCTTGCTGAGGATTTCACGGGCCTCTTCGGGGGTGGCGGGTCTTGCCAGTTCCAGGGTGATGGCTTCGCTGTGGGCACGCAGGGTGGGGATGCGCACTGCGGTGCAGGACACCTTGAAGGAGTCGTCGCCAAAGATCTTGTGGGTTTCCCAGACCACTTTCATCTCTTCTTTGGTGTAGCCGTTGTCCTGGAAGGAATCGATGTGCGGGATCAGGTTGAAGGGGATGGGATGAACAAACACCTCGTTGCCCACGGTTTCGCCTTCAAAGTAGTGGCGGGTTTCGTTCAGCAACTCGTCCATGCCCTTGGCCCCGGCACCACTGGTGGCCTGATAGGTGGAGACGATCATGCGTTTGACCCCAAAAGCCTGATGCAGGGGGTACACAGCCACAGCAGCAATGGCGGTGGTGCAGTTGGGGTTGGCAATGATGCCCTTGTGCTGCAGGGCAGCGTCCCCGTTGATTTCAGGGACCACCAGCGGCACGTCCTTGTCGTAACGGAACGCGCTGGAGTTGTCGATCACCACGGCTCCACCCTCCACCCATCTGGGGGCGTAGGTTTTGGAGATGCTGCCGCCTGCAGAGGCCAGCACCACATCGGCGGGGATGGCCCCTTCGGGCATCACTTCCACGGTGATTTCCTGCCCTTTGAAGGTGAGTTTGCTGCCTGCGCTGCGGGGAGAGGAATACAGTTTCAGTTCGCTGAACTGCAGGGGGCTGTTTTCCAGCACCCTGAGAAATTCGTGCCCTACGGCTCCTGTTGCTCCAACAATGGCTAAACGCATGTGACCTCCCTGGCTGCGCTGCTTTTGACCCCCATCCTCCAAATCGAAAACCTGCCGTTTAGGGCAGGTTTCAAGCGGCAACGTTTTGGAACGTTACCGCCTAGAGAATAATGGTGGTGGCGCAAGCCGAATGCATCCATTTCACTCTAGCAACCTTTGACCATTCTCTCAAGGGTCTTGTGTAGAGGGGGTGGGTAAACTTACACTCTTGGGCATGAACCTTCCCCTGAAAGTGTCCAGCAGGTATGCCCTCAAAGAGTGGGATGCCCAGGTGCAAATCCTGCTTGCTGGGCAACATGCTGTGTTGATTCGCAAAGGTGGCATCATCGAGAAGAACCTGGAGTTTGAAATCGAGCACCGGGCATTTTTCCTGTATCCCACCCATCTGCACCAGAACAAACTTGAACTCAAACCTGAGCATCATGCTCTGCTGAAAGAAAACGCTGCTGACAGTGAAGTGGTGTTCTCTGGTTTTGCGGAAGTTCAGGCGGTATGGAAGATTGAAAATCTGGATGTGGCCTTGCAGCTTGAAACATTTCAGGCCCTCAGTCAAAAAGCCATTGAGCGGCGTTTCAATTACCGCAACAAACCTTATTTGCATGTGCTGCTCCTGAAAGTTTCCCGGCTGGAATATGCTTTTCAATTGCATGAAACCCCAGAGATGATGGGCTGTGTCAGCTGGGTTCCACTGGATCAGGTGCACACCAGAGTGGCCTCCCCGGTGCGGTCAGAAGCCCAGTTGCAGCAGGTTTTTCAGCAACTGGTTGAGCTGCTGGGACAGCCCAATGCTTGATGCCTTTGCCACAAAACCTGTGGATCTTTTTTGTTTTTATTGTGCAGATGAAACCCAGTTGAATCCAGGCTGAGTATATGGCGGTTCAAATTGTCAATCAGTGTATACAGGTGAATTTAAGGTGTGAGACTTTCGCAAATTCATAAATCATGCACAATTCCTGTTTATCAATGTAGACTTGCAAAAACAACTGAAATGTGAATAAAATAGCTCGAAGCAAAGGAGTGTGCTTTTATGAATTTACGTAGACTAAGTGAACAGGTGGCCCTGCTCAAAAACCCGCAACGCAGCGACCAGTTCGTGCGCCAGTTCCGCAATGCAGTGAGAGATGGCATTTTTGATGCCACCGAAATCCCTGAGCGTTTTGAACTGCCCAAGCAATACGCCAAACGCGGTCAGGAAGGTGCTTTCAGCAAGAGCGCCAAAGAAATGGTGTTTGAGCTGAACCCTGCTTTTGAAGCATGGTTCAATGATCTGGACGATCAACTCACCCAAAACAAGCGCACCCGCAAAGTCAAACCCAGCCTGGAAGCTTTTTCCAAAGGCGAACTGGACTTCAAAACACTGGCTGCTGCCACCCGTGCCAAAATGAAAGCCAGCGAAGAAAAAGGCAAAAAGCTGGGTGCAACCCGCAAAGGCCGCAAGAAATAATCCAGCAACCAAAAAAAGGAGGGCATTGCCCTCCTTTTTCTTTTGTTTTTTGTTTGCCTGAGGTTTTTTTGATGTTACAGGCTGACCTGCAAAGCACGGGACAGCTGAATGAAAGCCTGGGCCGTCACCCGCACATCGCCCATCGAACGGTGCCTTTCGGTGAAGGTCAGGTTCAATCGGGAGGCCAGCAAATCAAGCTTGTGGCTGCGCTCCTGGGGATAAGCCCGTCTGGACAATTGCAGCGTGCAAATTTGTGCTCTGGGCGGGAAATCCAGTCCCAGTTTCTGTGCATTGGCCTGAATGAAGCCCATGTCAAAGCTGATGTTGTGAGCCACCAGCGGTTTTCTTTTGATGAAGGCCAGAAACTCAGGCAGCACCTGATCAATGGTGGGCGCATGCCGCACATCAAAATCCCGAATGCCATGCACACGGGTGGCAAAGTAAGGGATGGGACGCTGCGGATTCACCAGAGAATGAAAGATTTCATCTTCCAGCACCTGACCATTTCGCACCACGATGGCCCCAATTTCCACGATGGCATCCCGCTCTGGGGAGAGGCCAGTGGTTTCCAGGTCAAAAACAACGTAATCCACGTATTCAGTGTACTCCGTTATGCCCAGAAATTAAGCCTGCCCGCGCTGTTCTTTGACCGCATGGGCAGAATAACCGAATTGTGGGCCGGAACTGCTGCCCTGCTGCAAGATCACACGGGCAAGTTCACCCAGGGTGGAGCCCCCTGCCAGTACAGGCATCCTGAGGTCCTGGGAAAGTTCGGTCAGGCTCATGTTGTCCAGCATCAGTTCGGTGCCATAACGCAGGGTGGTGGGGGGCACGATCAGCAGATCCGCCTCAGAAGGCTGAACAGCATGCCTGAAGCAGCGCCCGGTCAGCAAGCCCGCCACGGTGGTGTTCTCTCCGAACGTGCGGTTGGTGACGCTGCGCACCTCGATGTCCAGCCCTTTGATCTGGCGCAAGGGCTCCACCGCCAGATCCAGCGACTGGGCAAAGAGCTTCCCGGTGCCCAGAATGACCTTCTGGGGCACATCCAGGGCCTCTGGCAACTCGGGGAGGGGTTCATTCAGGAAGTCCCGAACCATGCCCACACCGTTTTCCAGCATGGGGAATCCCTCATAATCCTCCTCTGGAGGGATGGGCAGACCGGCCAGAATGTAAAACTCATCGCTGGGGAAGATGAAACGGGTTCCGCGCTCCTCCAGCATGCGTTTTCTCCACACGTTGGCCCGGCGGATCACGTCTTTTGCCTGCTCTGCAGAGAAAGTGGGCACCTGGGCCAGGTTGGTGCGGTGGTCGGTCAGGCCCACGGGCACACACGCCACCGAAAGCACATTTGGACGGCTGGTCAGGTAGGCCATGGTCTCATCGAAGTAATCCCCATCGTTTCTGCCCGGAAGCATCACAATCTGGGTGTAAAGGTCAATGGACTCCAGACGCTCAATCATGTGCTTGATGTCTGTGGCCTGCTGGTCTTTGACTTTCAGCTTCCACCACTTCATCATGTCCTGGCGCAAATCCTGATTGGTGGTGTGCACCGAGACATAAAGCGGAGAGAGGTTCTCATCCAGAATGCGCTGGATGTCGTATTCCGAGAGGTTGGTCAAGGTCACAAAAGAACCGTACAGAAAGGACAGGCGGTAATCGTCGTCCATGATGTACAGGCTCTTTCTGAAACCCCTGGGCATCTGGTGCACGTAACAGAAGTCGCACTTGTTGGCACACTTCTTGATGCCGTCAAAGAGCACCTCTTCAAATTCCAGACCGGGGTCTTCCCACTCCACATCGAAAGTGAAGGTTTCAGCGGTTTCCACGGGTTTTAAGGTGTGGTGGTCCTGCTGGAATGCAAAAGTCGGCTGAACCAGAGCATGGGTCTTTGCCACCTCCAAAGTGGCCACCCCCTGCTCCAGAAGGTACCTGTACGCCAGGATGTCGGTCACGGACTGACCGTTCACACGCAACAACTGATCCCCAGGCTTCACGCCTGCGCGCTGTGCAGGACTCCCTGGTGCAACTTCTTTGATTCGAGCCGGGTACACTTCCACCTAACGCCCTCCGAATTTACCATCTTAGCATGGTTTGAGAGGGGCATTGTTGAAGGGGTTTCATTCAGGACGAAAATCAGGGCTTCAGAACCTTGAGGGTGACAGAGATTTAAGGGATGTAACCGGGACGGTCTGGGTCCACTTGTACATCTACAATGACATCCTGTTTCACATAAATGGTGACCCAGAAGTCTTTCAAACAACCTGCACATTCTGCATAACCCTCATCTGCATGGTCTTTAAAAAGCCGGAAATGACTTTCCCATTCGAGAATGTCTCCCAGCCTGTAATCAAACATCTGCATGTACCCAAATTTGAATTCAATTTCAGATTCGCCGACATGACCACAGCGAGGACATTGCAATATTGCATAAAGCCGATTAAAAAGTCCCATGGTTTAAAACTCCTCTGGATAACGTTGTTGAATGGCTTCTATGGCTTTACGAGCAACCTCTTTGATGGGTCGTTCCTCGTAATCGCATCCATTGTCATGCTGTGCAGCATGATCAAGAGCAGGCAAAGCTCTGCAATCGCCCCAGACTGTCAGAGCTTCACAGGCAGAGTAACGCGCATCTTCATCCTCCGATTGCTTCAAAACATGGACCAGATGAGGAGTGCTTTCCTGACTGCCTTCCGAGTAGAGCCAAGTACAGACGGTAAAATGGTATTTGGCTTCGTAGATCCACAGATGCAAAAAATCTCGACAGAGTTCTGGATCAATAAGACTGATCAGCTCTATGATATTTCCAGGAAAACAAGGATCTTTTTGATGGATGAATTTTTCAAGGGTGTTTAGAAAAGATTCTCGGGGATAAGTCTTTAAGGTGTTGGCAAGAAAATCAAGACTTTATGGGGATTCTGGGTCTGTTGCCCTGAAAATAAGATCTTCAACTTCATTCACCCCCACATTGTACAACCAACAAAAAACCCGGGGATTTGCACCCCCGGGTCTTTCTGAAGTCTAAAAATTAAACTTCGAGTTCTTTCTTGCTGATGAAGGGCATCATGTTGCGCAGCTTGGCACCCACCACTTCGAGGGGGTGCTCGTTCATGGCTTCGCGCCACTGCTTCATCTTGGGGTAGCCAGCTTCGGTTTCGGCCACGAATTCACGGGCGAACTCGCCGCTCTGGATGCGGGCCAGGGCTTCTTCCATGGCTTTGCGGCTCTCGGCGGCCACCACTTTGGGTCCGGTGACGTAATCGCCGTACTCTGCGGTGTTGGAGATGGAGTAACGCATCCCTTTGAAGCCTTTTTCGTAGATCAGGTCAATGATCAGTTTGCACTCGTGCAGCACTTCAAAGTAAGCGATTTCGGGCTGGTAGCCAGCAGCCACCAGGGTTTCGAAGCCGTTCTGGATCAGGCTGGTCAGGCCACCGCACAGCACGGCCTGCTCGCCGAACAAATCGGTTTCGGTTTCTTCTTTGAAGGTGGTTTCCAGCACGCCTGCACGGGTGCAGCCGATGCCACGGGCGTAAGCCAGGGCCAGTTCACGGGCATTGCCAGTCGCGTCCTGGTACACGGCGAAGATGCCGGGCATGCCTGCGCCTTCCACGTACACGCGGCGCAGCATGTGGCCGGGGCCTTTGGGGGCCACCAGGAAAACGTCCACATCTGCGGGGGGCACAATGCGTCCGAAGTGGATGTTGAAACCGTGACCAAACACCAGTGCTTTGCCAGCGGTCAGGTTGGGGGCGATGCTTTCAGCGTAGGTTTTGGCCTGGTGCTCGTCGGGGATGAGGAGCATGATCACGTCGGCTTCTTGCACGGCCTTCTCGATGGTTTCCACGCGCAGGCCAGCCTTCTGGGCTTTCTCCACGCTGGGGCTGCCTTCACGCAGACCGACCACAACTTTCACGCCAGATTCGTTGAGGTTCTGGGCGTGGGCGTGGGCCTGGGAGCCGTAACCGATGATGGCCACGGTTTTGTTTTCGAGGGGGCTTAAAGAAACGTCCTGATCGTAGTACATTGTCGCCATTGTGTAAGACTCCTTCGGGTGATGCCTGTCTTGGACTACTTTACCTGTATGCAGGCAAAAGGGAAATGATCGCTCTAGGTGTTTTGGGGTTTGCGGAGGTCAGATCTCCACATCTCCCAGCACAGGTTCCAGACTCTTGCTGCCGTTTTCGGTGTAGACCTGGGCAGGGATGTCTGCGTTGGAGCCTCTGGAGAGGGCCACGCGGCCTGTGCGCATGGTTTCGATGATCCCGAAGGGGCGCATCTGCTCGATGAAGGCGGTGATTTTGCCTTCGTCGCCTGTGACTTCAAACATCAGGGCGTAGCGGCCCACGTCCACGATGCGGGCACGGAAGTCTTCGGCAATGTGGCGCACTTCCACGCGGGTTTCGGGGGTGATGCTGACCTTGACCAGCACCAGCTCGCGGTCCACGAATTTCTCTTCGCGGTGGTCCAGCACCTTGATCACGTCAATCAGTTTTTCCAGCTGACGGATGGCCTGCTGCAGGATGTTGTCGTCTCCGCCCACCACAATGGTCATGCGGCTGACGCCAGGATTTTCGGTGGTGCCCACCGAGAGGCTCTTGATGTTGAAGCCACGCCTTGCAAACATGCTGGTGATGCGGGTCAGCACGCGGGGCTCATCGCGCACAATCACGCTGATGATGTGGTCTTTGTTGGGGCTGCTGGTGGTGTCGCCGTACAGATTTGCACTCATGGTTCACCTTTTCATTTCCCCTGCAATAAAGGCTCTGTTCAGGGGGGCACCCAGGCTGGAGGAACCTCATCTCGTTGATGAGGAACCCAGGGGAGTTTGCGGTGGGGTGTTTCCTCCCCTCTTTAGGGGAGGACCGAGCGAAGCTCGCGGTGGGGTTACTGCTTCTGTTTTGCTTCCTCGTGGGTCTCGACCATCTCTTCCAGAGAGGCACCGGCGGGCACCATGGGGAAGACCCCGTGCTCGTTGGGCACCACGGCTTCCAGCAGGCTGGGTCCGTCATGGTTCAGCCAGGCCTCAATGGCGCTGTCCATTTCTTCGCCGTTGGTGGCCCGCACGGCGTGAATGCCGTAGGCGTCTGCCAGTTTGATGAAGTCGGGGTTGCTGTCTCCCAGGTACACTTCGCTGTAACGGTTTTCGTGGAAGAGTTCCTGCCACTGTCTGACCATCCCCAGGAAGCTGTTGTTGATGACAGCGATCTTGACGGGAATGCGGTACTTGATCAGGGTGGAGAGTTCCTGGGCGGTCATCTGGAAGCCACCGTCTCCGGCGATCACCACGCTGCGCACACCAGGATCCGCAAGGGCAGAACCGATGGCAGCAGGGAAGCCGAAGCCCATGGTCCCCAGACCACCGGAGGTCAGCCACCTGCGGGGTTTCTGGAAGCGTGCGAGCTGTGCAGCAAGCATCTGGTGCTGGCCCACGTCGGTGGAAAGGATGTCGTCTTCGGTGAGCTGGTCCACAATCTTCTTGATGGCGTAGCCTGCGCTCCAGACGGGGTGGCGCACGTAGCGCTCTTTCCATTCCTGCAGTTTGTCATGCCACTCTTTGTTTTCCAGGTAAGTGGCATGCTCAGAGAAGTATCGGGCGGCTTTGCCTGCATCGCCCCGCACGGGGATGTGGGCATGCACCAGCTTGGAGATCTCTGCTGCGTCAATGTCCACGTGGATGATGGTGGCGTTCTTGGCGAAACGGGAGACTTTGCCGGTCACGCGGTCATCGAAACGCAAGCCCACCCCGATCAGTACATCGGCGTTGGTGATGGCGCGGTTGGCGGCCACGCTTCCGTGCATGCCTGGCATGCCCAGCCACAGGGGATCGCCTGCGGGGAAGATGCCCAGACCCATCAGGGTGGTGATCACGGGCAGGTTCCAGGCTCTGGCAAATTCGATGATTTCTTTTGAAGCGTCCATGGCTCCGCCGCCGACCATCAGGATGGGGCGCTGGGCTTTTTTCAGGACTTCGATGGCTTTCTGGATGGCAGGTTCAGCAGGGGCAGGAAGTTCAGGTCTGGCGTGGGGGGCGGTGAGTTCTCCGGTGAAGAGTTCCAGTTGCACGTCTTTGGGGACGTCCACCAGCACAGGACCGGGGCGGCCAGAACGGGCCAGTCGGATGGCCTCTGCCAGCACCCTGGGCAGGTCGTTGGCGCTTCTCACCAGGTAGTTGTGTTTGGTGATGGGCATGGTGATGCCGGTGATGTCGGCTTCCTGGAAGGCATCGGTTCCGATCAATGCACGGGGCACGTTGCCGGTGATGGCGACAATGGGCACACTGTCCATCATGGCGTCGGTGAGACCGGTGACCAGGTTGGTGGCTCCAGGGCCGGAGGTGGCGATGCACACCCCCACTTCTCCGGTGGCTTTGGCCCAGCCTTCTGCAGCGTGGGATGCGCCCTGCTCGTGGCGCACCAGGATGTGACGCATTTCGGGAAATCCGGTGAGGGCGTCATAGAGTGGAATCACTGCTCCGCCTGGGTATCCGAAAACGGTGGTGATGTTGTGGTTGATCAAGGTCTGCCAGAGTGCTTGTGCCCCGTTCATGTTTCTCCTCTCAACGTTCATTTCAACGTTAAACCCCCGCGATCTGTGCGACCCGGGGGTTTCTTCTGCGTGTACGTGACTGCCGCTTACGCCTGGGAAACCCCTGTGCGTACTAGTACCACAACCACGATGTTGGTCAGAATGCGGCTCATTGCATTTACCTTAACAGCCTGTCTTTGTCTGTGTCAACCTTTGATCTAGACGAAAAAACATGACAAATTAAACCAGAAGATGGTCTTTCCTGTCATGAATCCTGAGATGTTAAGCCAATCTTGGTATTTTCCTGAGAATATCAGTGCATACTCGCTGAATAGATTCAAAGGTCAATGAAAGCACCCAATCCGGATAGAAATTAAACCCGGTTCAGATCTGTGGGTTTTTCTGTTCTCTGGAGCCAGCTTTTTGCTGAAATGTTCCTGAAGTTCTCTGGTCATGGAAGGGGTTAACGCTCTGTTAACGCAGCTTCAGGTACAACAGGATCAAGCTTGCAAGAGCGAAATCCAGAACCCCAGAAAGGTGCATCTTGGCCCACATCCTCTGCAGCATTCCCCCATGACCCGCTGAGGGAAACACCCCTCCAGACTTTAAACCCTCCTCTAGAAGGCACCAACACTTAAAAACAGACCGCAAGCAACCCAAGACCCTCTCAAAAGTCCTCTCAGACACAACCCCCAGGTTCTGGAGACCGCAAGACACCTCCAGAACCTTGTTTTGGTTTTTCAGGCTTTAGACCAGATGGGAATCAGATTCTGAAGATGCCCTCCATCACCTGCACAGCAGACCCCCCCACCCGGGTTTCGGTGACCTTACCCCCCAGCTTGAGGGCAGTGATGTCCAGACGGCTGGGACGGCCCATCTCGATGCCCTGATGCACCACCCAGCTGGATTCCAGGTCTTCTGTTGTGCGCTTCCCAAGATGTGCAGCCAGGGTGACAGCTGCACTTCCCGTGGCTGAATCTTCCAGCAGGCCAGGTTCGGGAGCGAACATGCGGGCATAAATTTCATCCGGGGCAACAAAAAAGACATAGAGGTTGGCAGCCCACTTGCTTTCCAGATGCTTTTCCCAGGCTGGCAAATTGAACTGGATGTTCTGCAAAGCTGCCCTGGAGTTCACCTCCACCAGCAAGTAAGGCGTGCCACAAGAAACCCCTTCCAGGGTAACGATGTCCTTTTGCTGGAGGCCCAGCACCTGTGCAACCTGCTCAGGGGTGGCTTCTGGTTCCCGGAATTCAGGTGGGTTGGGAGAGGTCAATTCAGCATAAACGGCCTGCCCATTCTCCCAGCGGTATTTGACAGGCACCAGACCTGCAATTTCCTCCAGCAGCACCTGGTCTTTTCCAGCGGTTTCCCCCAGAAAAGCCAGCAACAAAGCCGTCCCGATGGTGGGATGTCCGGCAAAAGTCATTTCCCGTCCGGGTGTGAAAATCCTGGCCCGCCAGTCGCCCTCTTTTTCAGCAGGCACCAGAAACACCGTTTCGGCCAGTTGAAATTCACGGGCGATCTGTTGCAGCTGGGCATCTTTCAGGTCTTCGGCTCCAAACAGCACAGCCAGCTGGTTTCCTCCAAAACGCACGTCCGTGAACACATCCAGGGTGTAAAACTTCAGATCAGGCATGAAAACTCCTTCACAGACCAGTGTGCGGGAATTTGAGGCTGTTTGCCTCGGGACATTGACGTACCGAAAATAACAATTTCGGGTTTTGGAGTCAGGATCAGGGATTGTAACTGAGGGACAGGGCAGATGCAAAACAAACACGCTCCCTTTTGGGAGGCGTGTTCCAGATCAAAGGGTTTAAGGCGCAGTGGTGAAGGTCTGCTCTTTGCTGGCTCCGAAATCAAAATCCAGCATGCTGCCTGCATTCGGATACCCGAAAGGCAGTGCGTCTTCCTGTACGAAGGCATCTGCATTGGCAAAGCCATCCAGTGCAATCAGGTTCCAGGTGTACTGCATGTTTTTTTCCAGCGGGGCAGCGTAACTGGTGCTGGTGGTGTAAACGTAACGGGTGGCTCCCAGGAGGTCCTGATAACGCACCACAAAGAAGGGGCTGGTGAAGGTGCCCTTGTTCCAGCTCAGGACATTGCCTGCATTGGTGGCGGTGTCTGCAGGTGCAGTCAGGAAGGGAGGAGCTTTCAGGGTGAACGGCTGGGTCTGGGCCGCACTGAGGCCAGCTCGATTCAGGATCAGGCCGCTTCCCCTGTCGCTGACGGCCCCCACGGCCAGCACATAGCGGTTTTTCAGGATGTCCGGGGTGGGAATGGCGTAGGTGAAACTGGTGCTGTTGGAGTAATCTGCAGCCAGCACAAAACCACCACGGGGCACCAGTGCAGCGCCCAGGCTTTTCCAGACCAGCGTCAGGCCCGCAGGCAGGGGAAGGTTCACGTTGCCGGAAAGCACCGACTGGCTGACGGGATCCAGGCTGATGTCTTTTCCAGTGGCACTGGCACCACCCGAGATGAATTTGCTGCTGGTTCCAAATCCGGTGTAAGTGACGGGAATGCTGGTGGCCCCACTGAGGTTGGCCTGCCATTGCAAGGCAAACACCTGTCCTTCAGCCACTTTTTCATTGAGCTGGGTCAACTTGATGGTGTAAGGGCCGCCCTGACCCGGCGAAAATCCTTTGATCCCCAGGTTTTCGGTGATGCTGGCATACACCACCTGAGACACGGTGTTGATCGGGTTGGGAACGCCTGCTCCGCCAGAGAGGGTGCCTGCCACTGTCACATCTGTGGCAGAGATGATGCCCTTGCTGCTGAAGAGGTTCAGGGTGGGGTTGGGCAGATTCAGGGTCTGGAAGGTGTGGGTTTCTCCGTCTGACAGTTGCACGGTGGCGGTGTAAGGGGCCAGCACCCCCTTGATCATGAATTTTCCAGAGGCATCGCTGGTGTCTGTGCTTTCCGTGTTGTTGAACCCCCGGATGCGCACCGTTGCACCCTGAATGTTTCCTCCAATCAGGTTTTTGATTTTGCCTCCCACGGTGATCAGGGGAGATTTGGTGACGTTGACCTTCAATTCAAAGGTTTTCTTGAGGCTTCCAGAAGTGCCCTTGATGAACAGGGAATAGGTGTTGACCGGAAGCTCCATGGGGGCTTTGATGGTCAGCTTGGTCTGGGTTTTGCTGCTGCTGGGTGCAAAAGAAGCCGTCAGTTTGTCTGCGCTGGGTTGCACCAGAGTAAAGTTCACATCGGCAGCAAAGCCATTTTCAGGCTGGATGGTGACCAGGATGTCTTTGCTGTCTCCCTGCATCAGGGTGATGACGGAATCCTTGAGCTGCAGGTTGAAACCCGGAGCGGAGGGTAGAGGGGTTCCTTCTCCACCTTTGCAGCCCACCAGCAGGGCCACACAGAGCATGGGGATCGCATTTCGGGTCAGCATCCGGGGCCTCTTTCCAGGGGAACACTGAACACCACATTGCTGTTGATGCCATCGTTGGCCACCAGCATCAGGGTCAGGTTTGAGGGGTCCACCTCGTAGCAGGGGAATTCACCAGTGGTTTTGGCAGGCAGGAAATCCGAGGGTTTGATGGTGAGGGAGAGGTCCAGCTTCTTGCCCACCAGCAGCACGGTTTTCTTCTCGATCACGGCGTATTTGGGTCCCACGCTTTTCTGCAGGTAGCCAAATTGCCAGGTGTATGTGATGTTGCCGCTGTCCTGGTCGGTGATGGTGCCCTTGATGGTCATGGTGCCCCCTGCAAAAGGCAGCTTGGGAATGATGCCGGGTTTCTGTTCGGGTTCGGTGATCACCACATCAGGAGGCAGGTTGGCAGGCTGGGCCACCACATTCACGGCAATGGAGGTGGTGCCCAGGGCATTCTGACTGTCCCGTGCTTCTAAAGTGAGCGTGTGGCTTCCCAGGGTCTTGAAGGTGGCGGTGGGGGTGCCACAGTTGTTGGCAGGCAGCTCATCTGCACCTACATTGCTTTTCCAGGTGAAGCGGGTGCAATCCAGTTCCTCATTGGCATCCAGCAAAGCCCCTTTCAGCAGAACAGGGGTGTCGATGTACACACTGGCTCCACTGGTGGGTTTGGCAATCAACACCGAAGGCGGATTGTTGATGATTTCGATGCTGCGGGTGTCCGTGGCGGTCAGCCCCCCCTTGTCCGTCACGGTGGCGGTGAGGGTGCGGGTGCCAAGCGTGCTGAAACTGCGGGAAGGCAGGCAGTAACTGCTGAAATTGCCCCGCGAAACATCTGCCGAAACCAGCTGTCCATCCAGGTTGCTGCTGAGGGTGAGGTGCAGGTTGCTGGTTTCCAGGTCGTCCATGGTGAAGCAGATGTTGTCAATTTTGACGTTCTGGCTGTAGGTTTGCCCATTGGCTGGACTCTTGAAGTTCACGGTGGGTTTCTGGTTGGCAGAGCGAGCAATTTCAAAATCCTGCTTGAAGATTTCCTTGTCGTAATCCAGCGTTTTGACCAGCAGATCGGCATGGATGCCCACATAACCCCTGAGTCCTGCGTTCAGGGTCCACACCGGGTCTCTGGGCACAGCAGCATCCAGGGCAACGAGGCCCCGCACCCGTGCGTAAGGTCCCACCAGACCATACAACAGGATTTCCCCTTGCAGGTTCAGGCCCACTTCTGCAGTGCCTTTGATGGCAGAGACCTCGGCAAAGGTGCTGAAGTTCTTCTCAAATTTGGTGATGTCGTGGAAGCCATCGTTGTACTCAAAGCCTGCCTGCGCCACCACACTCTCACTGGCCCCGAAGGCCATTTTTGCGGAGATGTTGCCTTTCAGGTCTGATGTGACCCTCACGCTGGGAATCAGCACCACTGGCACCGGACCAATGAAAAAAGTGATGGGTTCAAAGGTGAACTTGGCCAGCTCGATTTCCTTTTCAATGCCTGTGGAAAGTTCTGCTTCCACACGGACATTGGCGCTCTGGTTGAAACCGTAGGCCATCCGCACGTAAATCCCGTTCGGATAAATCGGCACTCCAAGCACTTTTTTCCATTTCAGGCTGTAAGAGAGGCCATCGTCCACGGTCAGGTTGAAGTTCCCCTTCAGGCGCACCTGATCGTTGGTGGTGCTTTCGTTGCCGTCCTGGTCGTACAGCACGGTGTTGATATTCAGGTTGAAAGACTGGGCCTGCGGATCAATGGCATTTTTCTCCAGGCCTCTGGGCACCACCCCGGCCTTCAGAGAAAGCGAAGACAGATCTGCCGCACCCAGGGTGCCTTTCTGATCAAATTCCCCTTCAATCAGGGCTTCATCCAGACTGGCAGCCTGGGTTTCCACAATGACCTGACCGCCAGAAGGGGTGATCTTGGTGATTTTTTGCAGGTAGCCGTAAGGTGCACCCGGTCCGGGCTCACTGACCATCAGTTCCCCCACCTTCAGGTTTGCCAGGTAGGGGGTGCTTTTGGAAAACACCAGTTTGGCGGTGCACTGTGCCGGATCTGCTCCAGGGTTCTTCACCGGATCGGGCTCTGTTTTGCAGGCTGCTGCATTGGTGAACGAAAAAGTGGAAAGGGCTTTGCGGGTTTCCTCGGTGACCACCCGTGTTTTTTCGTTGACTTTGGGGGCCACCACGGGTTCGGTGGGTGGGGGCGTGGGGCTGCCACAGGCGGCCAGCAGCAAGGCAAGACCTGTGGTGAGGGAAATCAAATGTCTCATGGGACCTCCAGATGCAATCGAACCTTTTTGCACCACATCAAATCACCCTGCAGATGCACCAGGAAGGGGTTCACAGGGTTGGGCAGCGTGAGCAAAAAGCGTCAAAAGATGCTTTCTTCAACTTAAAGGACAACATGTTAAAAATCTGTGACTGACAAGGGTAGGCTTTCTGTCCGTGAAACGCTCCCAGAGCTGAAAAACCAGCAAAAAAACGCCTGTGGCAAACATCCACAGGCATTCATTAAAGGTTGATGAAGTGGTTTACAGCTGTACACTCGCCCCGGACATGCATTCTTCGGCCACGGCACGGGCCAGGGGGTCACGGGTGCTGCGGGCATAACTCACGCCCAGGTGCAAAGACTCCAGGGCCACCTCGCGGGTTTTCTCCTCCAGCACCAGGGTCTGGTAGTGGGCCAGATACAGGTGGGAGAGCAGCACATCGCGGGCATGCTCAGGGGGCAGGGTCCTCAGCAGGTTGATGCCCCGCTGGTACTCTTTGACGGCCTCCTCGGTGCGGCCCTGCAAGGCAGATTCACGGGCCTTGCGCAGGATTTTGGCAGCGGTGAAGAACTGGGGTCTCATGAATACCGCCGAGGGCTGAGGGCCGAGGGCTGAGGGCAAGAAGAGACATCCAGAAGGTTCAGCTGGATGGGACAGGCTTCTTTGTTCAGCATTCTTGACCTCTGGATATGCATTTTAGCCTCTGCGGGGGGCGCGGGGTTTGATTTTGCCCTCAAGTTCGGGGCGAATCAGGTCCAGCTTGCCGCGGTCGTCCACACCAGCGATTTTCACGCGGATTTTGTCTCCGACGGCCAGCACGTCTTCCACTTTCTCGATGCGTTGCTCGCTGATCTGGGAGATGTGCAGCATGCCGTCCTGACCGGGGAACAAATTGATGAACGCCCCGAAGGCCGCAATTTTCACCACGGTGCCGTCAAATTCGTCGCCAACTTTGCCCTCATAGGTCTGGGCCTGCACGCGCTTCAGCACAGCTTCTGCTGCTGCAGCGTCTGCGGAGAAGATGCGGATGGTGCCATCTTCCTCGATGGTGACCTGTGCACCCATGGCTTCAAGTTCGCGCACGTTTTTCCCACCGGGGCCAATGATGACACCGATTTTGTCGGGGTTGATCTTGGTGGTGAGGATTCTGGGGGAGTATTTGGAGAGTTCAGGACGGGTGGCAGGCATGGCTTCGGCCATTTTGCCCAGAATGTGCAGGCGGCCTTCTTTGGCCTGGGCCAGTGCTTCACGCATCACGGCAGGGGTGATGCCGCTGATCTTGATGTCCATTTGCAGGGCGGTGACCCCTTCAGCGGTTCCGCAGACCTTGAAGTCCATGTCTCCCAGGGCATCTTCAGAACCCAGAATGTCGGTCAGCACGCGGTACTTCTCGCCTTCCATGACCAGACCCATCGCCACACCGGCCACCGGGGCCTTGATGGGCACGCCTGCGTCCATCAGGCTCAGGCATCCTGCACACACAGTGGCCATGGAGGAGGACCCGTTGCTTTCCAGCACGTCACCGACCACGCGGATCACATAAGGGAAATCATCGAATTCGGGCAGGATGGCGCGGATGGCGCGTTTGGCGAGGTTGCCGTGTCCGATTTCGCGGCGGGACTGGCCCCCCATGCGCTTCACTTCACCGGTGGAGTAAGGGGGGAAGTTGTAGTGCAGCAGGAACTTGTCGCCGGTTTCGGTGCCCAGGTCGTCAATCAGGATTTCATCGCGGCCTGTTCCCAGGGTGGTGGTGCCCAGCACCTGGGTTTCCCCGCGGGTGAAAATGGCGCTGCCGTGGGCACGGGGGAGGGGGGTGGCTTCGATCCAGATGGGGCGCACCTGGCGGCCATTGCGTCCGTCCACGCGCAGGTCATCTTCGATGATCATGCGGCGCAGTTCTTCTTTCTGGGCCTTGCCAAAAGCGGTTTGCAGCAGGGCCACCTGTTCGGCAGCACCTTCAGCGGTCAGGTCAGGCACGCGTGCAGAGATCAACTGGCTCTGCAGTTCATCCAGGGCTTTGCCACGGGCTTTTTTGCCCTCGGTCAGCAGGACATTTTTCAGGCCAGCGGCAATCGCGGCTTCTTTAAATGCGGGGTAGACTTCTGCGAGGGCGTCCACAGGAGGATTCCACTCGAATTTTTCTTTGCCAACTTCGGCTTTCATTTGCTCGATCAGGGCAATCAGGGGCTGCATTTCTTTGTGGGCGAACTCGATGGCCGAAACCAGCAGTTCCTCATCCACACTGTGTGCTCCGGCTTCCACCATCATCACGGCTTCTTTGGTGCCAGCGACCACCAGATCGATGGTGCTGTTCTGAATTTCTGTGGTGGTGGGGTTGATCACGAATTGGCCATCAATCTGACCGACCCGCACACAGGCGGTGGGTCCAGCCCAGGGCACATCGCTGATGGAGAGGGCGGCAGAAGCCCCCACAGCGCCCAGCACGTCGGGCAGGTTCTCCTGATCGGCGCTGATCACGGTGATGATCACCTGGGTTTCCTGACGGAAGCCCTTGGGGAACAGCGGACGGATCTGGCGGTCGGTGATGCGTGCCCCCAGGATGGCTTTCTCACCAGGGCGGCCTTCGCGGCGCTGGAAGGAACCGGGAATGCGCCCCACCGAGTAGTGGCGCTCTTCAAATTCCACGGTCAGGGGCAGAAAGTCCAGGGTGGAGGGTCTGGTGGATCCCTGTGCCGTCACCAGCAGCATGGTGTCACCGTATCGTACGGTGACGGAACCGCTCACGAGCTTCGCCAGTTTACCGGTCTCAATCACCAGTTCGCGAGAGCCCAACATCGTTTTGTATGTGTTTCCTGTCATTGCCCCTTAGTCTACACCAACATGGAAATTTTGCCTGTTGGGGAAGATGCGGCACAAAAAAACCCCTGTTTTTCACAGGGGGCCAGGAACCTGGAAAAGCTCAGTTTCCAGCTTCGTCTTCGTTGAAGTAGAAGATCACGCTGAGCACCACGCGGTCTTCGCTGAGGGAAGCCACCTGGTGTTCCACATTGACGATTTTGCGGGCCTTGCCACTCTGCTGGCCAATCTGGGCGAACTGGTTGATGGTGCCCTGGAAGGCTTTGGAGAGGTCGGCGGCGGGGCAGATCACGGTGAATTGCTGAAAGTTGGAAAATGTGGACATGCGAATAATTTACACGATCCTGGTCAAAAAGGTGAATCAAACATACAAAGCAAAACCCCTGACCTTTCAGTCAGGGGAAATTTTTGGTTGCGGGGACAGGATTTGAACCTGCGACCTCCGGGTTATGAGCCCGACGAGCTACCAGACTGCTCTACCCCGCGTTGCCTCGCTCACTTGGAGCGAAGAGAATAATAGCATGGTCTCTGGACTGCGTCAAGCCCTGGAGGGACGCAGCTTGCTGCGTTGCAACCCAGCATCCATCCGGGCGGCTTTTTGTGCTTCCAGCAAGCCTTTCTGCAGGGCTTCGGGTTTGCGGGACTTGATGCTGTCGATGCGGCTGACTTTCACAGGGGTGAAACCGCAGAATTCCAGGGTGGTCTGTTTCATCAGGCGGATGGCGGGGTCCGCATGGCGGTAGCGCATCCACCAGCCTGGGGAATCCGAGGTCACGATGATGCGGGCGGTGCGGCCTGCGAGCAGTTTGTCCCACAGCACAGAATCCTTGCGGTACTTGAAGGCAAATCCTGGCAGCAGCACCCGGTCCAGAAAGCCTTTCAGCACAGCAGGGGGCGCTCCCCACCAGGTTGGAAAAACCACCACCAGATGGTCACACCACAACAGCAGTTTCTGGGCTTCCTGCAGGTCGGGTTCCAGGGGCTGTTTTCGCTGGTAACCCATTTTCAGGTTGAGGTCAAAGTTCAGGTCTGCCAGTCTGAGCAGACGGGTGGTGTGCCCGGCGGCTTCTGCGCCTTTGACATAGTTTTCAGCGAGGGCAGCACAGTAACTGCTGTTGTTGGGATGTCCGAGAATCACCAGGGTGTTCATGGGGGCCTCCGAGAGACAAAAACGAGGTTTCGCTTTTAAAGAAAAAGCGGGATGGCTGGGTTTTTGGAACGTGGAAGATGGAAAAGACAGCAGAACCTTCTGCTCGAGTCCTGCAATGTTTACATTGTCAAGATAGCGTTAAAACTTTACATTGTCAAGATAAAGGCAAAGGGACATGCAGTTGAAGCACGCTCGTCTGGTTTTACAGCACAGCTGCTTCCAGCATGCGGATGCTCTGTCTGGAAACATCCACCTCAACCTGAATGCCCAGAGGCAAAACCATCTGTGGACTGGTGTGCCCGAAATCCATGTTGGCCACCACAGGCAAGTCTTCCCGCCCGTACTCCCGCAGCACCCGTTTGACCCACTGGTACAGCTCGGGAACCCATTCTGCAGGATAGCGGTGTGGTCGGGCCAGCAGGAGGGCCTTTGCCCCTGAAAGAATGCCCTGTGCTCCAAAATTGCGCAGCCAGTACCCCACCTGTGCCGGAGGAGGGGCATCTTCACTGGTTTCCAGACACAGCACAGACCCCTTCCAGAGTTCAGGGGCAGGCCAGCCTGGAGTGCCATTCAGCATGTCCAGCACCTCAATGCACCCTCCGATGGTGTGCCCGGAAACGCACCCCTCACCCTGCAACCACCCCCAGCCCTCAGAAGGCTCAAATTGCCTTTTCTGTTCCTGCAGAGCAGGATCCATCCATTCCACCCTTTGCCCGGTCCATTCTGGAGCAGCAGAGAAGTGCAACGAATCTGTTTGCATCAGGGTTTCTGCCACAGAAGCCTGCACATAAGGATGCAGGCCGCCATGTTCTGCCAGATCGGTCAGCATGGCAGGACCATGAAAAGCCACCACGCCAGCCCTCAGAAACTGCATCAGGGTGATGGTGCTGTCCGAAAATCCCATGAAGACTTTGGGATGTGCCCGGATCAGGTCCAGATCCAGAAAAGGCAACAGTCGCACCGAATCGTCTCCGCCAATGATGCTGATGATGCCATTGATGTCAGGGTTGCAAAGGGCCCAGTGCAAATCGTCTGCCCGGGCCTGGAGGTTGCGGTACAGGTATTCAGAGCCCCTGAAAGCATTGGGGGTTTCCCGGACCTGCCAGCCAAAAGCCTGCTTGATCTGGCGTTTTGCCGCCTCATATCGGTGCAGAACCTCGGTGACAAATCCTGAAGACAGCGAAACTGTTGCAATGGTGGCATCTGAATCAAGATGTAATGGCTTAATGAACATGTTCTCAGCCTAACAAAAAATGCAAACATCACAGAACAAAAAGCGCATTCAGGTAAAATGGGGGGGCACCAGAAATTGCATTTTAGTTCTGTTTTTGATGCCCTGTATTCTTGATGCGCTGAATCCGGAGGTCAGAAAAATGCTGCAAATGATGTTCAAACCAGGGAAGATCAAACAGGGTTTGTTTCTCGCGCTGCTGTTGACGGCCTGTGCCCAGGTTCCCAGACCGCAAACCATACAGGCCACCCAGCCCCCTGCGACAGATGAACTGGTGATGCCCCAGGCCATTCAGAACAGCAAGGTGTTCATTCAGGTCAGTTCTACAGTGGTGGAACTGGGTTCAACGGTTTCCCTCTACGCCGTGCCGCAGCAATTGGGCCTGATCACCCGTGAAGTCACCTGGAAAGTGGTTTCTGGTCCAGGCACAGTCAGCGGAGGCAAGAATGCCACGTTTACGGCTCCCACCACGGGTTCGGGGCAGACCATCTTGCAGGCCACCTCCACCGAAAATTCAGCCCTGACCGGACAGGTTGCCCTGAACCTCACGCCAAAAACCGCAGGCCAGGATGTCATTCAGCTCACCACCAATGTGGCCTTCTCATATGACATCGTGAGCGTCCATGTGACCTCCACCTATGAAGTGGTGGAAGTCACGGCCAGCGTCCCCAATGGACCCTCCACCACCCTGAGTAAAACAGGCACCAACCTCTACAGTGGCAATTTGCCCCTGAAAGGCCTGCCCAGGGGAGAGCAGCGCATCTGGGTGAAAGTCAAAGATGTGAAAGGCAACCAGCAGATCCGGCTGTACCAGTTCATTGCAGACCGCAACCCAGCCCTCAATGTGGATTACTCCCTGGATGATCCTTACCTGGTGGCTGCTGATTTCTTTCCAGTCAATGCCAGCTGCACCGATGACAGTGGCAGTTGCCGCATCACGGTCAAACGCAACACCGTGCCTGTGCTCAGCGGGGTGGGTTCGGTGAATGGCAGTGTGGACATGCAGGCTTTTGCAGGGCAGGTTTATCCGGTCTCGGTCATTGCAGACGATCCTGGAGGCAACACCCTCAAATACGACTTCCAGGTGTATGTGCCCAATGCCAGCCTGAACACCAAAATGCTGGTGCCGGGCACCATTTATGATGTGGATGCTACACGGGTGCTGTACACCAAAGCTGTGCCCAATGGAACCACCAAACTGAAATACCGCAGTTTTGCAACGGGTGTGGACACTACCCTCACCCTGCCTTTAAACGGCGTGCCCATCGGAGGCAAACTCTTCCCGGATGGCGTGATCTACCGGACCCGCCCTCTGGGAGGAGGCATCAGCTGGCTTTTCGACAGCCGCGATCCCGGCACCAACCTGACCCCTTCAGGCCACAACTGGTATGCGGTGTCGGGATATTACCTTGCCTACCGCACCAATGACAGCCAGACCTTTCTGCGCAACCTGCAGACCAACACCACCACCTTCCTGGGTACAGGCCTCACAGGCGATCTGGCCCCCAATGGACGGCTGGTGTCTGCCCCCAAACTGACCGACGGCACCCATGATGTGTACCCGGTGTCCAACAGCACCGGGGTGGCCATTGCCCTCTTTGATGGCACCCAGCAGATTCTGTTGCGCAATTACCGGCTCAATGGCAAAGCAGAGATCGGGGTGGATTATGCCGTCAACAACGGTTACGCCGCCTACACCGATTACGACAGCAATGGGAACCGTCAGGTGTGGCTGCGCCTGCCCACGGGTGCAAAAGTCCGCAAGACTTTCACCAGTGTTTCCAACGTCATTGCCGCCCTCGGCCCCAACGGAGAATTGATCGTCCGTCGTCTGGGTCCTGGCGACCTGTACACCATCGACACCGCAGGCAACGAGAAACCTCTGGGTCTGATCACCCGGCCCTACTTTGTCAAATTCGTGGATGGCAAATGGAACATTGTCATCTTCAACGGGGTGTTTGAACCCAAACCCTGAAGGCAGTTGAAACAAGAAACCCTCTGGAGATGTTGTTTCCAGAGGGTTTCTTGTTGAAATGGAGATTTGCTGCGTGTGGCAGCAATAAAAAAGTCCCCTCTGGGTTTCAGAAGGGAACTTTGGTGCCGAGGACGGGACTTGAACCCGTACACCCTTGCGGATGGCAGATTTTAAGTCTGCTGCGTCTACCGATTCCGCCACCCCGGCAGGGGTCTGGTCTTGATGCGTTAGTCATTATAGAACAAAACCCGAGGGGGTCAACCCATCAAAGTGCCTACCTGAACTGGCGAATGCGGTCCAGGGTTTCTTGCAGGGCCTGCTGCTTTGGGGTGGGTTTGAAGGAGAAGGCGTCCTGAAATTTGCGCCCATCCACCATGAAGGGGGTGTTGAACTGGTAAGCCAGGTCCAGGGGGCTGGGGTGCTCCGAGGTTTGCTGGCTGTGCAGCCAGAGTTTGAGCTGGGGCACCTGATGGGGCCGGATGGGTTTTTGCAGCAGCCTGGAGAGCAGGTCTGACAGTTCGCTGGCGGTGCAGGTGAGGTCGGTGGGGATGTGCCAGACTTCGCCCATGCCCCGGTTGCCCTGTCCCAGCAAAAGCAGCGCGCGTGCAAAATCCTGCACGTAGGTCAGGCTGTGGGGCTTTTGCAGGTTTCCGGGCCAGCGCAGGGTGCTTTTTTTCAGGACCTCCTGAAAGAAATCCACATTGGTCCAGGAGGAATGCACTTCTGACCCGAACAGGGTGGATGCACGGGCAATCGCGACCTGCACGTGGCCTTCGTGGTGGGCAGTCAATAAGCCCTGGGCCAGCTGGGAACGCAGCCTGCCCCTGGCCTGTTCGGTGCCGTGGGGGTGGGTTTCTTCCAGCGGTGCCCTGGGCACCCCGTACATCAGCAGGTTGTCTGCATAAACCAGGGTGGCTTTAGAGCCTTGCAAGGCAGTCAGAAGCTGGCGCTGCAGCACAGGGTAATCCAGCACCCAGCGCCCATAGCGGGGTGCTGCGCAGTGGTAGACAGTCTGGGCATCCTGCAGGTGTTTTTTCAATTCACCGGGGTTGAACAGCACATACTGCACACCCGGAATCACAGCAGCAGGCATTTTCAGGGTGATGGCTTTTACGCGGGCATTGCGGGCCATCAATTCCCGAATCACGGCCTGACCCACAGCCCCAGAAGCCCCCAGCACCACCTGCATGTTCATCCTCAAAACAGTAGCACCGATTGGATGCAGAATCACCTGCAAAGCCCTTGACAGCGTGGATTTGTTCAGATGAAGAAAAAATAAAGATCCTGTCCCGAACTTCTCTCAGAATGCTCATGGATGATGGAAGCAGGGAGCAACAGAAAATCACCTTTCTGCACAAAAGAGCAAAGACACAGTTCTTGCTCTGAAGGTTTTATGGAGGCACAGATGGATGCACAGACCCTCAGCAAAACCCTCACCGACCTCCTCCCTGGTGTGGAAGTTCTGGAAGCAGACCAGACGCATTTCTTCTGTTACCATCCCGATCCTGCTGTGCCTGCAGATTACAGGATGCCGTTTGCCACCCTGGTGACCACAGATGCCCACGATCAGGCCTCCGACCTGAGCCGCCCTGGCATTTACCGCCTGAACCTCGGGGTCAGGCCGCAGACCTATCAAGCCATGTTCGGACAGCAACCTGCCCTGCCAGAAGGGTCAGGGGTGGTGCAGACCGGGCATGATTTCACAAAACTGGACCAGATCATGCCCCACCCCATTTATGCCGCCATGTCCTGGATCTGCGTGCTGAATCCCGGCCCTGAGACGTTTGAGCACATCAAACCCCTGCTGACAGAAGCCCATGGCATTGCAGTGCGCAGGTACAATCACCAGCACCACAAAGAAAAGTGAGTGTGCAGGTTTAGAATACGGACAATGTCAAGATCCAGGCCCTACCACCACGGACAGCTCAGGAACAGCCTGATTGAAGCCCTGCTGTCCCTGGCCCAGAACACCCCTCTGGCCCAGATCAGCCTGCGGGAAGTGGCCAAAAAAGCCGGGGTCAGCCACGCCGCCCCCTACCACCACTTTGAAAGCAAAGAGGCCATGATCGAGGCCACCACCATCGAATGCCTGCGCAACCTCTCCCAGAGCCTCAGAAACGCAGTGGAGGCCCTGCCAGCAGGCACCCATCCCGTTCAGAAAATCAAAGTGCTGGGACAGGCCTACATCCGTTTTGCTCTGGAACGTCCCACCGAATTCCAGTTCATCAACCGCACCGACGTGTGCAACTTCCAGAACATGAGCAGTGCCATCCGGGAAGTCAGCCAGGACGCCATTGAACTGCTTTCCCAGCTGGTGCTGGAAGCCCAGGCCCTCAAAGCCCTGCGTGCAGACAACCCGGCCATTCAGGTGCTGGCCCTCTGGAGCACCGTGCAGGGCCTCTCCAACCTGATGCTGCTGGGATTCGTGCCCCCAGAGCAGGTAGAGGAGACCGTCGGGGCGGTGATGGATGTGGGACTGGGGCGGTTTGAGGCATGAACAGGATCAGAAATCCTCAGATTTTGCAGGACATCGTAGAGTTCATGCGAGATGGAATTTGCCAGATGCCCCTACAGGAGCTTGAAAATCCTGATGGACGACTCGAATTTGTTTTTCAGGGTCTTCAGATAGAAGTGGAAATTTTAGATGCAGAAGTGGCTTCGGCTATTTGCTTTCTGGACGGTATCGAACCAGAAGAGGACCGTTTTGATGATCTGGATGAAATCTACACTTTGATGGAACAGCAGCATCAGGAAATCCTGCAATTGGCGATCCAGGCATGGGGTGACCCGAAATGGTCAGGAGAAGGCGAACATGCCGCTCTACCAGAGTTGCCTTACATGATGGGTGGTGCAGTGTGGGAAATGGAAAACAGGGATGTGGTGATTCTGGGCTGGGAGCATCAGGATCAGGAACTTCCAGTGCTGCTCTGGATCAGGTGGTTTAAGCATTCAGAAGGAGTTTGATTCGCAGCTTGTTGCAACTGGGGCCAGCGTTTCCCGCTCCAGATCTGCTCTACAGTTTTGATGTGGAGCGGGAATTGCTGGGCGATTTCTCTGGCGGGCTGGGTGCCTTTGAGGGAGAGGATCTCTTTTGCCTGCAATTCGGTCAATCTGTATTTTGGCTTCACAGAAGCGTATTTTTCCAGGATTTCTTCAATCTTTTTTCTGCGCCTTTCACCCATGTGAGGATGCACCAGCTTCATCATTTGCATGGCAGGGGTTCCTGAAAGCTTAACTACATAACAGGTTTTCCAGCGCTCTGGATTTCTGCGGTCATTTTTGATGTAGCGGGTTCCAAAAAGACTTGCAACTTTCTCGATGACATCCAGATCTGTCATGGACACCACCAATCTTGGGCTGTTGGGAGAACTGGGGGGAGCTTCCATGAAACTCCCTTCTCCTTCCAGAAGTCCAGCAAGCCAGGCGATTTCAATTTCGGTCAATGATAAATCTGCTTTCATGTTTTTGTTTTAAAACAATTGAGTGGATAAAAAAATACCTGGAATTCCTTATTGAAATTCCAGGTTTGCTGGTGGAGACGGGGAGAATCGAACTCCCGTCTAAGAGCCCTTCCAGCGAGCATCTACGTGTGTAGCTCAGGTATTTTTATTTCACGCTGGGCCTGCCCCTGAACAGGCCGCCTTTGCGCAATCTTCAACTCATCTTATTCAGGCCGTAGAAGCATGAACCTGAACCAGCTGACTTTTAGTTACAGTTCGTGCAGCGCCATCAGCTGGGCTATGCAGTCACTGTCGCCGTCAATTAAGCAGCGAATTGGAGGGTGCGAGGAGCACCCATGGAAATGTTTTTGCCAGTTAAATGGCTTGCCGCTTTTTAACGAGGCCAACGGCACCTCGACACGCAACTCTACCTTCAGCGACCCCTATCGAAACCAATGACGTCCCCAGAGGCAACATCAATATTACACCACCCCAATGAGTAAGGGATAAGCACCCCGATCTAGGCCTTCTGGTCAGGGTTCTTCTGTATTGTCCCAGAAGGCTTTTTTGGGGATGCTGGAAGGGTGAGTGAAATCCTGGCTTTACTGAACCTCAAGTTCACCTCCCAGATGGGGAACATCCGCATTCGCCGTCTGACAGAGCATTTTGGTTCTGCCACAGAGGCCCTGAAAGCCAAGCTGTCTGATCTGCGGGGTATAGAAGGGCTGGATGCCCGTGTGTTGCAGCATTTCGGGTCCAGTGAGGCTGCAAACCGGGCAGCGCTGGAAATCGAGCGGGCCAGAAAGGTGGGGGTGAGGCTGCTGGGCCTGACCGACCCGGACTACCCCAGAGCACTTCGTGCCCTCTCAGATCCTCCTGCGGTGCTGTGGGTGAAGGGGGAATTGCCTGTGCTGGAAGTTGTGCCCAGAGCGGTGGGTCTGGTGGGCACCCGGAAGTGCAGCGCCTGGGCTTTGCAGTTCACGCGCACCCTGAGCCGGGATTTGACCCAGGCCGGGGTGAGGGTGGTTTCAGGGCTGGCCCGTGGGATTGACACTGCTGCCCATCAGGCCTGCATTGATGCAGGTGGGGTGACTGTGGGGGTGCTCGGGAGCGGGGTGGACAATGTTTACCCCTCAGAGAACCGCAGGCTGGTGCCGCACATGGTGTTGGTGTCGGAACACCCGCTGGGCACCCGCCCAATGTCCCATAATTTCCCTGAACGCAACCGAATCATTGCAGCCCTCAGTGCTGGCAGTGTGGTGATCGAAGGGGAAGTCACCAGCGGTTCCATGATCACTGCCCATGCTGCTCTGGAGTGTGGAAGAACGGTGTTTGCAGTGCCCGGACGGGCCGGGGATCCACTGGCTGCAGGTCCCCACAAGCTCCTTCGTGAAGGGGCTGTCCTGACTGAAAGTGCAGAGGACATCTTGCTGGAACTGGGCTGGAAGTCTGCCCCCAGATTGAATGTGGAGCTTCCAGAGGAGCAGGCCCGAATCTACACGGCCCTGGATGCCCCCAGAACCCTGGACGATGTGGTGGTCCTGACGGGTTTAAACGCAGGCACCGCCCAGGTGAACCTGATGATGCTGGCCCTGTCTGGCATGGTGATGGAGCTTTCAGGGGGAAGGTATGCCAGGGTGTGAGGCAAAGATGCCGAGGGCTGAGCACCGAGAGCCGAGGGCAAAAAGCAAAGGGCAGATGTAGGGTCAAGACGTGCCTCGCCCTCAGGGCAAGAGCCTTCGATTTCCTGCAATTCTCGTTGCTGCGCTTCAGCCAGAGACAGGTTGCTTCTGGTGATCCCCAACCAGCCTGAAAACCTCCTCAAAGGGCAAATGGTCATACACATAATCTGCATAATGGGCCACCACAATCCGCAAATCTGGCCCGATCAGGAAGTCTGCAGGCATGCGGTGAAAGTTGCTGCCTTCTTCGTGTTGCAGGGCAAATCCTGCTGCGCTGGCTTCCTGAATGTGGTCTTGCAGGTCCGGGCGCTGCATGGTGCTCTGGATTTTGCTTTCTGAGCTTTCCAGGCCGTAAAGGTCATACAGTTTTGCCTGGGGGTCGGGCAGGATGGGAAAGGGGGGGTTCTGTTTGCCCACGTGTTCTTCAATGCTCTCAAGGCCAGATTCAAACACTGTGATGGTCTGAATGCCTGCTGCCTGCAACTGGGGTTGCTGCTGGATCAACTGGTGCACCCGCAGGTTGCACATGGCGCAGGCTCCGTTTCTAAAGAAGCTGAGCAGGGTGTATTTGCCTCTGAAATCGCTGGGTTGAATGGGCTGTCCTCTGAAATCCTGGGTCTGAAACAAGGGTGAAAGCTCTCCAGCTTGAAGCATGGCAGGTCTCCTTTCAATGGTTGTATCTAAAAGGTAAGGTAGACTGACTAAATTGTCAAGCAGCCTGACCAAATTGATCAGAAGGATTCATTCCTGAAGTTTTTCCAGAATGCCTTTTAACAGGGTCAGGTCAGACTGGCCCAGCATCTGCTCAAAAGCTTTTTCGGTGTCCTGCACCACCTGAGAGGACAGCTGGCAGAGTTCCCACCCAGAGGCTGTAAACCGCACCAGCACGGCCCTGCGGTCTGTGGGATCGGGAATGCGCTCCAGATAACCCTGGCTTTCCAGTTCTGCCACCAGCTGGCTGATGGATTGCTTGGTCAAACCCATGCGCTCGGTCAGAACGGTCAGGCGGTTGCCCTGCTGGTCCAGATGGGGCAAGAGGGCGGTGTGGGCCAGGTTCAGGTTGCTGTAGCCTTTCTGCTTCAAAAGGGCCAGGGCCTTGCTGGAAAACACCCGATTGGCCTTCAAAAGCAGGCGTCCCAGAGAAGGCTGGCGCAGTTCTTTGAGTTGCTGTTCGGTGGGTTGATCGGTGAGGCCTGACATCAGAAAAATCATACAGCGGGTGAAGGTATCGAGGGCCGAGGGCAGGAGAAACCGTTGAATGTAGACTTGAACGGGCAATATTTCAGATGTGTTTGTTGGCTTACGGTGTGAATTTTCTGCGGGCAGGATACTGAACCATGCCTGTGAGCATGTGGTTTGCAGGGGGGTTTTACGTCATCAATTTTCTGCTCGGGCTGGGCCTGCATTTAAAAGTGTTCAGGCTGCGGTATCGGGTGTGGCATCACGTGCTTTATGCGCTGGTTTTCCTGTCCTGTGTGTGGGCCTGGTGGGAGATCCGGCACGTTTTTTTGTTTGCGGCCTGTGTGCTGTGGGGTTTCATGCCCCGCATGCGTCCCAGAAAGGCAGGTCATCTGGTTCTGCCGCTGGTGGTGGGTGGATTGTATCTGGCTTTCTGGATGTCGCAGAGGGATGTTTACCAATAGGGAGGGTGCATGACACAGGTGATGAGGGAACTGGGTTTGATACAGGGCATTCTGGGCAGAAAGACCACCAACGGACCTTTCAAAACCGATCCAGTGAAAAAGGAACACCAGCACATGCTGATGAAGCTGGCTTCTGCAGCACCCAGCCATTTCAATTCGCAGCCGTGGCGCTTTGTGCTGATCGAAAACCCCCAGACCATCGAGCGCATTGGGGCCATTGCAGGCGAGAGCATGCAGAAATTGATTGAACGGGGCATCTTCTTTGAACGCTACCGGCGCTATTTTCGCTTCTCCCAGAAAGAGATGGACGAGCGCAGGGATGGGATTTACATCGATCACCTGCCTGGTCCCCTCAAGCCCTTCATCAAACAGGTGTTCAGCGACCGGGGCCTGTCTGTCATGCGCAGCCTGGGGGTCCCCAAAAAACTGGGAGAGGACAACCGCAAACTGGTGGCTTCCAGCCCCCTCTTGATGGCTGTCTTGCTGGACAAAACCGAATACATCCCGCAGGCCCTCAGCGGTTTTTACTCGATTTTTGGGATGGGTGCGGCCATGGAGAACATCTGGCTTGGCATTCAGGAATTCAAAATGGGCATCCAGTTCGTGTCCACCCCCATGGAAATCCCCGAAGCCTGGCAGGAAATCCAGCAGATTTTAAAGGTCCCTGAAAACCTGGAACTGATGGCGGTGTACCGTCTGGGTTACCTCCCGGAAGATCCCAGACGCCCCAGCATCGACTGGAACAGCCGGGAACGCAAGCGGCTTTCGCAGTTCGTGTTTCGGGAATCCTGCATCACCCCGGAGGAGGACGCTTGACCGCCTTCCTGCGCAGCATCGCCACAGCCAATCCGCCTCATGTGTTGAACCAGCAGGATGTTGAAGTGTTTGCAGGTCACCTCTTCCCAAAATATGCGGTGTCCCGCAGGCACATGGAGATCTTCCAGAACGCCCAGATTGAAACACGCGCCGTTTCCAAACCGCTGGAATGGTTCGGAGAACACCATGGTTTTCCAGAGAAAAACACAGCAGCATGCGAAATGGCCCTCAGGCTCAGCATCGATGCGGCAAAGCAGGCCATAGAACAGGCAGGACTTGCTCCCCAGGACATCGAAGCCCTGATCTTCGTGAACACCACTGTGGTCAGTGCCCCCAGCCTGGACGCAAAACTCATTCAGGCATTGGGATTGTCCCTGAACACCCACCGCATTCCGGTGTGGGGTCTGGGCTGTGCAGGAGGGGCTGCAGGACTGGCCCGTGCTGCGGATCTGGTCCGAAGTGGCAAAAAACATGTGCTGCTGGTGGCTGTGGAAATCTGCTCCCTGACCTTCATCAAAGAGGACCACTCCAAGAGCAATTTTGTGGGTGCGGCCCTGTTTGCAGATGGTGCTGCAGCACTGGTGGTTTCTTCAGAAGGAAAAGGTCCTGAATTGCTGGGAGGGTACAGCTCCCTGGTCCCCGACAGCGAGGACGTGATGGGGTGGGATGTGCTGGAATCGGGCCTGAAGGTGCGCTTCTCCAGGGACATCCCCACCATCGTGCGGGAAGTGATGCCCCAGAGCCTGCAAAATGCCTGCGAAGCTTATGGCCTGACCAGACAGGACCTTTTACACCATGTGTTGCACCCTGGGGGTGTAAAGGTTATTGAGGCCTATGCAGAGGTGACTGGCCTGTGCCTGAAGAATCTGGAAGCCACCCGCTGGGTGCTCAGGCACCATGGCAACATGAGCAGTCCTTCCGTGCTGTATGTTTTGAAGAAGTACCTGGAAGATTCCAGAACGCCAGGACATGGCATCCTGACCGCCATGGGTCCAGGTTTCTGTGCAGAACACGTGCTTTTTAAAATCCATTGATGCAAGGAGTTTTGACCGGATGCCTTCAATCTTGTTGTTGCTGGTGGTGGCGGTGCAGCGCCTTTTTGAGCTGCGCATCGCCAAACGAAACGAAGCCTGGGCCAGATCCAGAGGCGCACAGGAACACGGCAGAGAACATTACTGGATGTTCTTTGTGTTGCATCCTTTGTGGATGCTCTCATTCACCCTGGAAGGGTATTTCAGAGGTGGTCCGGTGCAGGTGTGGGCCCTTGGGGCTTACCTGATTTTGCAACTCTTAAGGTACTCGGTGATCTCCACCCTGGGGCCTTACTGGAACACCCGCATCCTGATTGTGCCCGGAGGCCAGCAGGTCACAGGTGGCCTCTACCGTTTCATGAAACACCCCAATTATGTGGTGGTGGCCCTGGAACTCCTGATCACTCCACTCATTGTGGGGGCATGGTGGACTGCTGTGGTTTTCACTGTCCTGAACGCCCTGGTGATGTGGGTGAGGATTCCAGCGGAGGAGCGGGCGCTCATGGAGTATGGGAACATGCCGGGGGCCGAGGGCCGAGGGCCGAACGCAAACGGTTAGGCCATTGCTTTGTCTTCAGATCCTTGAGTGGTTTTGGACGTTCCACTGCATTTCCTGAAAGAGTATTTTTTCATGCCAGAGCGAAACCCCAGGTGTTTTTAGCCCTCAGCCCTCGGTCCTCGGCCCTCGGCAACTGTTGCCTCAAACATCACCCCCACTTTGTGCCCAAAAGTGCTAGAGTGAAGCAGATGCTTAGCGGCACATGGAGCCACGCATGATTGCTTACGTGATCAACCCTGGCACGGCCAGTACCAAACTTGCCCTCGCGCACATTCAGCCCAGCGACAACCCGAGTCTCCCTGGCAACATTCGCGTCGAACTTGAGAAACGCGAGGTCGTGCACCCTGACCTTCCCGGTCCATTGATCGAGAAATTGCCCCTGATTCGCCAGGAAATCTGGCAGGGCATCAAGGGCTGGCCCAGACCGGATGCTGTGGTGGGCCGGGGTGGGATTCTGGGACCTCTGCCTGCTGGAACCTACCGGGTGACCCAGGAACTGGCAGATTTTGCCATGCACTCTCCTTACCGGGACCACATCACCAATCTGGGGGCTCCTCTGGCCCTTGAGGTGGCAAAAGCTTACGGCGTGGAAGCTTACGTCGTGGACCCCATGAGCGTGGATGAACTGCTCCCCGAGGCCCGCATCAGTGGTTTCCCTGGAGCAGAGCGCACCAGTGTTTTTCATGCCCTGAATGCCAAGGCCGTGGCGCGTCGCACCGCTTACGAGGTGGGAAAGCGCTTCACCGATTCGGTGATCGTGGTGGCCCACCTGGGCAACAAGAGCAGCATCACCACCTACCGCAAAGGGCGGGCCATCGACACCACTGGAGCGCACCTGGAGGAGGGGCCATTCACCCCAAGTGCCACCGGCATGCTGCCCCTCAGCAAACTGCTGGATCTGGCGTACCAGTATCCCAGAGAGCGCGTGGAGCAGATGCTTCTGTTCTCTGCGGGATTCAAGGGCCTGACCGGCACCGCAGACCTCAAGGAACTGGAACAGCGCCAGGACGACCCCCAGGTCAAACTGGCGGTGAAAGCCTTCGTGTATCAGGTGGCCAAGTACATCGGGGCTTACAGCGTGGTGGCAGGCCGTCCAGATGCCATTGCCATCACGGGAGGCATTGCACGATGGTTCTCTCTGGTGGATTTGATCGAGGAGAAACTCTCCTGGATTGCCCCTGTGGTGGTGATCCCCGGAGAACTGGAACTCGAAGCCCTGGGTGAAGGTGTGGGCCGGGTGCTGGTGGGCCATGAACAGCCCAAAGAGTGGGTCAAACCCTGATCTGGAGCAGCACATCTGCTAAAGTGAACTTCTGAGCGAGGACATCCGCCTCGCTTTTTTTGTGGGTGAGCATGGCAAGAAGAAAACACCAGCAGCACGTCAGACCCATCCGGGCCACCAGCATGTGGAGGGTGGATCAGGTGTTCCTGAACCTGAGAGGGCAACGCATCGAGGTCACCTGCTCTCTGGTCAACGACGATGGGGGTTTGCGCAACGACATGACCATTGCCCCCACCCGCGACCCCAGAGAAGCTGTGGAGTTTGCAGCACGCTACATTGCAGGCAAAGGCAATGTGTACCGGGCTTATGGGGCACGGGTGCGCTGGACCAAATTGCTGGCCACCGATGACATTGATCTGGTGCGAGACCACATGCTGGAAGAGGCTTTTCTGGATGCCTTTGAAGAAACCCTGGCAGAAGTCCGGGACCGCATGCGCTGATGTTCAAACCGGGATGTTTGTGAGCAGCAGTGTTTTGAGCACTGCTGTTTTTGATGCTGTCTCACTTCGCTGAGAACAGAATCTTCAGTGGATGGGTGGTCCATGATCGGACGGGTGTTGTTCCCAGAGGAGTGGCTCCTTTTTTATTTTCTGGAACATCATTTTTCTCATTGGATGATCGGTGAAATTGATGCAGTTTATTACGTTGATAGCAGAAAAAAATTTGCCAAGTTACGGTTTACCTGATATACTGGTAAGGCTAGGGATGAAGTTTTACCCTTCTTCACACCCCACAAAAGGAGCACAATGACCACCGAATACAACGCGTCAAGCATTCGCGTCCTGAAAGGACTGGAAGCCGTTCGTGAGCGTCCCGGAATGTACATTCAGGGCGGTACGGGCATTGATGGGTATCATCAACTGCTGACTGAAATTGTTGACAATGCCATCGATGAGGGTCTGGCAGGTTATGCCGATGAAGTGACCGTGACCCTGTACAAAGACGGTTCTGTGGGTGTCACAGACAACGGGCGCGGTATCCCTGTGGACATCATGCCCGATGAGGGCAAGCCTGCCATCGAAGTGATCTTCACCCAGCTGCATGCCGGGGGAAAATTTGACAGCAATGCCTACAAGGTTTCTGGGGGTCTGCACGGGGTGGGCTCCAGTGTTGTGAACGCCCTGAGTGCTTACTTTGATGTGCACGTCAACAAAGACGGCAAGCTTTACCACATCCGCTTTGAGAACAGCGAACTGGCTGTGCCTCTGGAAGTGGTGGGCAACACCCCCAAAGACGTGACCTACAGCACCGAAGTTCGCTTTCTGGCAGACAACAACTACTTCAAAGGCATTGAAGCCCACTACGACTATGACCGTGTGCGCCGTCGTTTGCGTGAGCTGTCCTTCCTGACCGGCCTGAAAATTGTGCTGACCGATGAGCGCCTGGACACCCCCAAACGGGAAGAATTCCATGAAGCAGGCGGTGTGGCAGCCTATGCCAGAAGCCTGGTGCATGAAGGCAAACTCATTTATGAAACCCCCATCCTGATGAAAGGGGAACTCGAAGGGGTGGAAGTGGAAGTGTCTTTCATTCACTCCACGGCCTACAACAGCACCATCCTCTGTTACGGCAACATGATCACCAACCGGGACGGTGGCACCCACCTGACGGGCTTCAAGACCGCCTACACCCGTGTGCTCAACAACTACGCCAAGAGCAAGGGCCTGATCAAGCAGGGCAACCCCCTGCCCACCGGAGATGACCTTTTAGAAGGCATCAACTGCGTGATCAGCGTCAAACTCTCTGACCCCATGTTCGAGTCCCAGGCCAAGGTGAAATTGCTCAACCAGGAAGCCCAGACTGCCGTGCAGAGCATCGTCTACGAGAAGCTGACCCAGTACCTGGAAGAGAACCCCAAAGTGGGCAAGACCATCGTGGAGAAGGCTGCAGATGCCGCCCGTGCCCGTGAAGCGGCCCGCAAGGCCCGTGATCTGGTGCGCCGCCAGAACCCCCTGGAAAGCGATGACCTCCCAGGCAAGCTGGCAGACTGCTCTTCTTCTGACCCCATCGAGTCTGAACTCTACATTGTGGAAGGGGACTCTGCAGGCGGATCTGCCAAACTGGGCCGTGAACGCCGCTTCCAGGCCATCCTGCCTTTGCGCGGCAAGATCCTTAATGTGGAGAAGGCGCAACTGACCAAGATCCTGAAGAACACCGAAATCCGCAGCATGATCAGTGCCATTGGTGCAGGGGTGGAAGGCACAGGCGACAACGCCCACTTTGACCTCTCCAACCTGCGTTACCACAAGATCATCATCATGACGGACGCCGACAAAGACGGTGGTCACATTGCTGCACTGCTGCTGACTTTCTTCTTCCGTTACATGCGAGCTCTGATTGAGCAGGGACACCTGTACATTGCCCAGCCTCCGCTGTACCGTTTCACCACCGGACGGGGCAAGCACAACGAGACCTACGTTTACAACGAAGAACAACTGCGTGAACTGGTCAATGGTGCCAACGAGGCAGGCAAGAAGTTCGAGATCCAGCGCTTCAAAGGCCTGGGCGAAATGAACCCCGACCAGCTGTGGGAAACCACCATGAACCCCGAAACCCGCATGCTCAAGCAGGTGGCCCTCGAAGACGTGGAATATGCCCATGAGGTCTTTGACATGCTGATGGGCACCGAAGTTCCCCCCAGACGGGAATTCATCGAGCTGAACGCCAAGTACGCCCAGGTGGACATCTAAGCCTGACCCTCACCTCGCTCGTTGCACTCGCTTTCCTCTCCCTGCCAGGGAGAGGATTTTTTTGCGTTAAGCCATCCCCCTTATTTCGTTTTTCACGTGAAACACCTACCCTTATTAAGCACAGAACAAAATCAGGGAGGGCATGGTATGGGTGAACTGACAGGAAAAGTGGCACTGGTGACGGGAGCATCCCGGGGTGTGGGAAAAGGAATTGCGCTGGCCCTGGCCCAGCAGGGGGCAGTGGTGTATTTCACTGGACGCACTGTGAATGAAGGAGAGGCCAGTGTGGACCTTCCAGGCAGTTTGAGCAGCACCCAGCAGGAGATTGAAGCTGATGGAGGAATCGGAATTCCTTTGCAGTGCGACCACACCAGCGACGAGCAGACCCGTGCAGTTCTGCAGCGCATCGAGCAGGAACAGGGGCAACTGGACATCCTGGTCAACAATGCCTGGGGCGGCTATGAACATTACTGGGACGGCACGAAATTCTGGGAAGAGCAGGGATTCTGGACGGCCCCCTTAAACCGCTGGGACAGGATGTTTGATGCTGGAGTGAGGGCACAATATGTCACCAGCAGTTTTGCTGTTCCGCTGCTCTTGAAATCCAGCGGTGGCCTGATCGTGAACATCTCTTTCATTGCTTCCAGAAAAGTGGACATGGGGGTGGCTTACGGAGCAGCCAAAGCCGCCAGTGACCACATGACCGCATGCATGGCGCATGAGCTGTACCCCCAGGGTGTGACGGTGCTTTCCCTGCATCCAGGATTGGTGCGCACTGAATCTGTCTTGAAAGCTGGAGTCTTTGACCTCAGCAACTCCCACAGCCCTGAGTTTGTGGGACTGGCCGTTTCTGCCCTGTACCGGGATGCAGAAAAACTTGCTTTTTCGGGCAAAACGCTCGATGTGCTGCAAGTCGCTCTGGACCTTGGGTACACCGACCTTGATGGGAAGCAACCTGTTCCTGGAATGTGACGTATGTCATACCAGAGCAGTGACTTCTGAGGGTACCTGAATGGATGCCCCAGAAGTATCCTGAAGGAAGAGGTGCAGTCATGGAACAGCAAAAACAAAACGAAGCATGGAAACTGATTGGCATTGGGGTGATTTTCTTCCTGGTGTTCGGACTGGGATTCCGGTTTGACAACTGGTGGGCCCTGTTCATTCTGGCCCCTGGAGCCTACCAGTGGTTCAAAGCCTATGATGAGTACCAGAAGGTGGGCTATACCCCGGGTGTGGGTTCCAAGATTGCCCAGGGTTTGCCCCTGGTGCTGGTGGGAAGCATTTTCCTGTTCGGTCTGGACTGGGGCCGGGTCTGGCCGTTGTTCATCATCATGGCGGGTGCCATTGCCCTCTTGAATCCTTACAAACTCAAGAAAGACCAGGAATTGCAGGACCACAAATACGAACGGGTGGATCAGTAATCCAGACCCTTTGATCAGAATGTTTTGACAATCAATTGAAGTTGAAGCACTGGATTGATCCACAAGAAAAACACCCCGCAAGGGGTGTTTCTGATTTGGTGAAAAGAGGAAGGTGGTTTTACCGGAAAGGATTGGGTCCCCAGGGCTCTCTCTGGTGCACAGCAGGATCCAGTTTCAGGTCCTCCAGCAGGTTTGCAGAAAGTTTCTGTTGCAGGGCACTGGAGGGCAAAATGAATTCCAGGGGGGTTTCCGTGCAGGGGCGGGTGAGGTCCTGCTCTGGGTTCAACAGGAAATCCCGGAACAGGGTGGAGCCGCAGGTGGAATCCAGCATTCCGGTGGTGGTGTTGCGGGTGAAGTTGACGGCCCCATGGCTGTAAGCCCGGAAGTAAATGGTCTGTTTGTGGGTCAGTGCACTGGCCACAGCAATGGCTTCGGCTTCTGGAGTGATGGGATCGTAACGCCCGGACAAAAGCACGGTGGAAAGGTCACTGGGGGTGCGCTGTGCTGCCTGATCGTCTGATTTTTTCACAGGCCACTGGGCACAGATGTCAAAGTAACGCTGATGGAAGCCAGTCATGTAGCTCTTGAATGGTTCTGTCAGTTGGGCTTCGCTGTCCAGGCCGGCCTGCTTGTTGGTAAAGGGCAGGGCATCTGAGCAAATCACCGAGTTGTATACCCCTTCACTGAAATCGTCTTCTTCCTCCAGGACAAAGAAGGTGTACAGCAGGGAGGACAGTTCCTCGTAGTGTTTGTCTCTGGTGCTGTAAAGCAGGGAAGGCACCCGGCGGATCACATTTCTGGAGTAAAAGAACTGGCGCAGGGCATTGAGGTACAGCCCACTGGTCAATTGAAACTGGTAAGGTTTGCCCCGGTCATAGACCGTCTGCATCTTGTCATCCAGCAGGGTCACCATCACTTTTCTGCTGTCCAGATCTTTCAGAACAGCTTTGAGGGTGCCAGCCAGGTCAGGATAGGCCTTGTTGCAGGCAGCATCTTTCTGGCAATCTGCTTGCAGGGTCAGGAACGACTGATTGAACCGTCTGGAGCCATCCATCACAAAAGGAGAAGCTGGGTCCACCACTGCATCAAGGACCACCCCTCTGATTTTGGCTGGGAAGTCCCGCATGAAACGCTGGGCCAGCTGGGTGCCGTAAGAGCTGCCGTACACGTTTAAAGCGCTGTACCCCAGCACACTGGCAATGTCTGCGATGTCTGCTGCGCTGTTTTTGGTGTTGTACTGGTTGAGGTCTGCAATTTTCTGCAGCCTGTTGAAACAGTCACCATCGGTTTCAGGGTAAGGGCAGGACAGTTCAGGTCGGGATTTGCCAATTCCGCGCTGGTCATAGATGACCACATCTCCTGCTGCCAGCCAGTCCTGGGAATAGCCATTGCTTTTGTTCGCAACCACAGGAACCCGCCAGGCGGAGCTGCCGCCAGGTCCGCCTTCCAGGTTGATGGTGGCCACTGCAGAGCGTTTGGAGGCATCCTGATGGATGATGGCCACAGCCAACTTCACATTGCGGGTTTTGTCGGGATCACTCCGGTTTTCCCTGACCACCACATAGCCACATTCCACATGGGCCGGGGCTGTGGTGCCTGGAAAGAACGGGCAGGCATTCTGGGCCAGTTTGTCAAAACGGGGTGCAGGTCCATGGTCTTCCTGGATCTGGGGAACCTGTGGATTGCAGCCTGCCAGCAAAGCAACCAGGGTAAAAAGCGCACCTGTGAACACTGATTTTTGTATCATTTTCCTCCTCAGGCCCTCACAACGTGTACAAGACTTTTCAGTGCATTTTGATTTGAGCCAGGGTGATCCTAACATACCGTTCAGGCCCTCATCATGAAAAGAATTGTCTATGAAATGCGTTGATCGTTGGAGTGAGCACTTCTTGTGAAGCCGATCATTCCAGAAAAGATCAACCCAGGAGAAACCCTCTTGTTTTTCTGTCAAACCAGAACATAAACCGTGAGATCGAAAAGCTCCACGTTTCATGTTCTGCTGGTCATCACATCAACAGGTTTTGCACCCCGGGCTGGATTTGTTCAGGCTGGGTTTGTTCAGGATGATTTTATTTTGCCACAATCCATTTTTCCAGCAGTTTCTGGTATTCACCGTTTTTTCTGAGCCTGTCCAGGGTGGCATTGGCGGCTTTTGCCAGATCGCTGTTTTTGGCAAAAGCAATGCCATAATCTTCAGAGACCAGGTCTTTTCCCACCTGCTGGAATTGGCCAGGCCGGGCTTTTTTCAGGTAATCCACAGTGGGTTTGTCTCCTACCATGGCAGCAATGCGTCCGTTCTGTACGTCGCTGAGGCCCGAAGCAAAGTCATCGTACACCTTGAGGGTGGCCCCCAGTTTTTTCAGTGTGTCGTCTGCGAAATAAAAACCAGTGGTTCCGGCCTGCACCCCGATGGTGGTTCCCTTGAGGGTTTTGAGGGGCCAGTTCAGCTTTTTGGGATTGCCACTTTTGGCAATGAACACCTGGGCGCTGGTGAAATAGGTTTTGCTGAAAGACACCACTTTGGCCCGTTCATCTGTGATGGTGATGCCAGAGATCGCCAGGTCCACCCGTTTGGAGGTGATGCTCCCAGGCATCAGTTGTCCGAAGCCCACGTTTTTGATTTCCAGTTTGACCCCAAGGTCTGCAGCGATGGCCTGTGCAATGTCGATGTCAAAACCGATGATTTCACCCTTGTCGTTGGTGAATTCAAACGGCTGAAATTGTGGGTCGGTGCCCAGCACCAGCACCCCTTTTTTCTTGACCTCTGCCACGGTGGTGGCGAGTGCGTTTCCCAGCAGCAAGAGTCCCAGCAGCAAAATCTTTTTCATGGTTTACCTCTCCTGTCAACAATAACATGGACACCTTCTGACTGGATCATCCTGCAACAGCCCACAACAACCAGCAACAGCAAAAAGCCCTGGATTTTCCAGGGCTCTGATCACGGGTTGAGAAGGCAGGTTTTTTAGTGGGAGACAGGAATCAGGCGGAAACGCTGGGCGTTGCTGGCATTGCAGGTCCACTGCTGGAGTTGCACATCGGCGGTGCTGCCAGAGGGCACATCCAGGCACTTGCCCGAGTGCTTGATGCCAAACTGCCAGACTGCAGTGGCGACCTGGGCAGGTCTGAACAGCTGGTTTCTGAGGGAGGGATCATCAGGGTTGCCCTGGCAATCCCACTGGTTCAGTTTGGCCCCATCGTTTTTGTTGATGCCTGAGATGTCGGCACACTTGCCCGAGTGCACGGCCTGGATCTGGTAGTACACGCCTTCTGGGGTGTTGACCTGCTTGAAGCGGTAATCCTGGTTGTACAGGGTGTTGCGTTCAATGCAGGCATACTGTTTGATGCTGGCTCCGTTGGCGGTGGACACGTTGTCCACATCCAGGCACTTGTTGCTGCCCACATTCTGCACCCGGTACACACCGCCGTTGGTGATGCTGGTGGCAGGTCCAGTGCTTCCGGGGTAGATGCTGTTGATCCCTGCAACGTCGGTTGCAGTGAGGGCGGTGCCTCTGCCCACCCGGTTGTAGTCAATTCCAGCGACTTTGGGGGTCATGGCGAGGTTGTTGCCCCAGTACAGCCCGTAGTGCATGATGCTGTAGAAATCATAGGCACCGTAGGGCTTGGCCTCAGAGATGATCTGGAACTGGCTGTGCCAGTCGGTGGGGATGTTGTTCCAGTTGATGGTGATCCACTGGTCGCGGTCTGTTCTGGATTGTTCGTGGTGGGCACCTGCAGCGTGGGTCATCTCGTGCAGGGCGGTGCCGATGCTGTAACAGCCGTCTCCAAGGGAGAGGTTCTGCTGTCCGCCAATCATGCCCACGTAAGACCAGCAGCCATTCTCTTTGAAGAAGCGCACATAGTTGGCCTGGTTGGTTCTGGGCACCCAGCGCACATTGGTGGTGCTGTTGTACTGGTTCACGGCCTGGTTGATCAGGCTGGTTTGACCGCTGAGGCTGGCATCAATCACGTAGGGAATGGTTTTGTTGCTCCAGGGGCGGGAGGTGACAATGCCTGCCTGCTGGGAGATGCGGTCATGGTCTGTGTCACTGGCAATCATCAGGTCGCCCTGGAACATCAATTTGCCGTTTTTTTCATAAGCCTGAATGGTGCTGGCTTTGTCGCTTCCTGCAAACAGCACATTCATCTGTTTGAATTGGGGGTGACTGGTGAAGTTCATGTAGTGGGGGTCCAGTTGTTGTTCCTGGACTTCCACATTGGGGGTGGAGCAGGCAGCCAGCAGGCTCAGAGAGATCAGTCCAGCAAAAGACAGGTTCCGGTTCATAGGTCTCCTTGGGTGGGCAACATCAGACCAGCGCAGATCACCAGCATGGTGGTTCTGTGGGCTCGTGTTCATTCCTGGAGGAGTGGACCTGGAGCAATGAAAACAGAATGGGTCCAGTGATGGTCTGGGCAATGGGGCCTGGGGCCACAAGCCTCTTGCCATCAACGCTCTGGAGGAACGTCACACAGATGTAAGGGTTATGTACCGGTATAGTAAGGGGGTTATGCACCGTTTTTTCAGAATCATCTAGACAACTTTGGAACATTCCAAATTCAAATTTTGAACTTCAATGGATGTTTGATACCACTTGGGACATTGGTCTGATGGTGTTGGTTTTACGCCAATGTTTGTTGCAGTGACCCGCTGGCAGTGGTTTACTTTGTTCTGGTGTATACCGCAAGCTGGTTTATGCATTTTTGAAAGCGTCCCTACGGATCCCCAACTTAAACCGGGTCTAAACCACCCCTGCCCCCCCTATCCTGAATCACAAGGAGGGCAAGATGACACAGATCCAGTGGCTGCACACCCCGAGACTGACGCCCCAGCAGGCGTCCATCCTCACCCCAGAGGCCCTCGAATTCGTATTTCATCTGCAACGGCAGTTTGGGCCTGCCCGCCAGGAACTTCTGGTGGCAAGAGATGCAAGGCAGCGTGAAATCGAACAGGGAAAACACCCCGATTTTCTCTCGGAGACCCGCTTCATCCGGGAAAAAGAATGGCAGATCTCAGGGTTGCCCCAGGATTTGCAGGACCGCCGGGTGGAAATCACCGGACCCGTGGACCGCAAAATGATCATCAATGCCCTCAACAGCGGTGCGAAAGTCTTCATGGCAGATTTTGAAGATGCCAGCAGCCCCACCTGGGAGAACTGCATTCAGGGCCAGATCAACCTCAGAGATGCCGTTCGCAAAACCATTTCCTTTGAAGGCGCAGGCAAAACCTACATCCTCAAAGACACCACCGCCACCCTCAAAGTGCGCCCCAGAGGCTTGCACCTCGAAGAGAAACACGTGCTGCTGGCCGGACAGCCCATCTCTGGCAGCCTCTTTGATTTTGGAATTTACCTGTTCCACAACGCCAGAGAATTGATCCGTCAGGGATCAGGCCCTTACTTCTACCTGCCCAAACTGGAAAGCCACCTGGAAGCCCGCTGGTGGAACGAAGTGTTCCTGTTTTCCCAGCAACATCTGGGACTTTCCAGAGGCACCATCAAAGCCACTGTGCTGATCGAAACCATCCTGGCCGCCTTCGAGATGGAAGAAATTTTATACGAACTCAGGGAACACGCCGCAGGTTTGAACTGTGGACGCTGGGACTACATTTTCTCCATCATCAAAAAATTCAGGAACGATGCAAAGTTCGTGTTGCCAGACCGCAGCAAAGTCACCATGGGCACAGACATGATGACCGCCTACTCCAGACTGGCCATCCAGACTTGCCACAAAAGGGGAGCCCCTGCCATCGGAGGCATGAGCGCTTTTATTCCGGTCAAAAACGACGGGGAGGCCAACAAAAAAGCCTTCGAGCAGGTGCAACTGGACAAAGAGCGCGAGGCCAGAAACGGCCATGACGGCACCTGGGTGGCCCACCCCGGTCTGGTCCCAGTGGCTCTGGAGGTTTTTGATCGCCTGATGCCCGGCCCCAACCAGATTCACAAACAACTGCCGGACCTGAATGTCACCCCACAAGACCTGCTGACCGTTCCACAAGCCGACATCACCGATGAAGGGGTCAGGGCCAATGTGTCGGTCTGCCTGCAATACCTCTCGGCCTGGCTGCAGGGTGCAGGGGCCGTTCCCATCAACAACCTGATGGAAGACGCCGCCACCGCAGAAATCTCCCGTGCCCAGCTGTGGCAGTGGATCCACCACCACCAGGAAACCCGCACGGGTCGCAAAATCACCCTGCCCAGGGTCCATGCCATCCTGCAAAAAGAACTCGCCCACCTCAGGGTCCTGCACTCCCAGCAGGCAAAAGCGCTGGATCAGGCTGCAAAGTTCTTTCTGCAGCTTCTGGGACAGGAAGGGTTTGAGGAGTTTCTGACGCTCAGGGGATACCAGCTTCTTGCCGAGGGCCGAGAGCCGAGGGCCCAGAGCTGAAAGCGCAGGGCATTTCTGATGATGCCCTACATCACAAAAGTTGTAGAACTTTGGCCCAGGCACCTCATCTGCCCTTGGCCCTGAGCACTCGGCTCTCGGCATCCGACAAAGGAGGACTTTATGACTTACCCCGAAATCATCGAACAGACCTGGAAGACCAGCCCCCGCTGGGAAGGCATCAAGCGCACCTACACGGCGGCAGATGTGGTGAAACTGCGGGGCAGTGTGGCCATCGAGCACACCCTGGCCAGAATCGGAGCAGAGAAGCTGTGGAAGCACCTGAACAGTCCTGGCTACATCAATGCGCTGGGAGCCCTGACAGGAAACCAGGCCATGCAGCAGGTGAAAGCTGGATTGAAAGCCATCTACCTGTCGGGCTGGCAGGTGGCTGCAGATGCCAACAACGCAGGCCAGATGTACCCCGACCAGAGCCTCTATCCGGCCAGCAGTGTGCCAGAAGTGGTCAAGCGCATCAACAACACCCTGCGCCGCGCAGACCAGATCCACCATGCCGAAGGTCAGGACAGCATCGACTGGTTTGTGCCCATTGTGGCAGATGCAGAGGCTGGATTTGGGGGTCCCCTGAACGCTTTTGAACTGATGAAAGCCATGATCGAGGCTGGAGCTGCCGGAGTGCACTTTGAGGACCAGCTGGCCAGCGAGAAGAAGTGCGGTCACCTTGGGGGCAAGGTTTTGATTCCCACCAGCCAGTTCATTCGCACCCTGAATGCAGCCCGTCTGGCCAGCGATGTGATGGGGGTTGCCACCGTGCTGGTGGCCCGCACCGATGCAGATGCCGCCACCCTGATCACCTCGGACATCGATCCTTACGATGCCCCTTTCATTGACCACCAGAAGGGACGCACCCCGGAAGGCTTTTACCATGTGCATTCAGGCATTGATGCAGCCATTCACCGTGCTCTGGCTTACGCCCCTTACGCCGATGTGATCTGGTGTGAAACCAGCCATCCCAGCCTGGAAGAAGCCAGACAATTTGCTGAGGGGGTGCACCGGCACTTTCCCGGAAAAATTCTGGCCTACAACTGCAGCCCCAGTTTCAACTGGCGCAAAAACCTGGATGGGGAGACCATCGCAAAATTCCAGAATGAACTCGGAGAGATGGGGTACAGATTCCAGTTCATCACCCTGGCAGGCTTTCACAGCCTGAACCACAGCATGTTCAAGCTGGCACGGGGTTACCGGGACCGCCAGATGAGTGCTTTTGTGGAACTGCAACAGGCTGAATTTGCTGCAGCCGATCAGGGCTTCACCGCAGTGAAGCACCAGCGTGAGGTGGGCACCGGGTACTTTGATCAGGTGACCCTGGCGGTGTCTGGAGGTCAGTCCAGCACCACAGCTTTGACCGGCAGCACCGAAGCTGCACAGTTTGTGGTTGCCCACGATTGAGCTGAGATCTGACGATGTGTTTGAACCCCCTGATTTGCATCATCAGGGGGATTTTGTTGTTCAGAAATCTGGACGGAAAACATTTGATTGTGGGATTTGATGCAATTACACTGGTGGTCATGGTATCCAATGCGCTTGGTTCCGCACAAAAAAATGGTGGCTTGATTTCAATGGTTTTTCTGGGTTTTCATGCAGTGGGATGTCTGATCATCGCACTGGTCTGTGAAGCGATCTTGCTGTCTCCTGGTGATCTGGAGGACAGCAAAACTATGTTGAATGCCCTGATTGGCCTGGAAATGATGGCCATGTTGCTGACGGCCATTCCTTTCATCATCTGGTTTTATGCTGCAGCAGCAAACCGTCAAAAACAATTGGGCCGTGCTTTGCCTGTTGCCCCCTGGTGGGCCATTGGCGGCTGGTTCATTCCTTTTGCCAATTTCGTGTATCCCTATCATCTGGCTGAAGCCATCAGCAAACCAGAGCCGGGCATCAAAAGCACCACTCCCTTGCTGGGGGCCTGGTGGATCACTTTGCTGGTGCCTTTGCTGATCATGCGGGTGCAATCCAAAGCAGCCCTGCCCACCCTGCAGATTCTGGTTTTTGTGGAACTGGGAATGCTGGCTGCTGCTGCTGTGCTGGCCATTTTCATGATCCGCTACATCAACAACCAGCACCTGAAGTTTGCGGGTGTTTTGCCCGCAACTCCTGTGGATGATTTTGCCCTCTAAACCTGCTGCAGATCACCTTGCGGTTTCTGTGAGGGGGCTTCCGTGCTGCTTCCCATCCAGGCGTTCCTGAATGGCCTGTGCAAAGTTTCTGGCGGCTTCAGGGTGGGTTTTCAGGAACAGGTTGGGTTCGATGAGTTCAATTTCCATCAGCAGCAATTGACCTTCCCCGACCACCCCGTCCACCCGTGCGTACAGGGGCATTTCTGGCAGGGCCTGGATCACGTTCTGTGCCTGTCTGATCAGGTCACTGTCCACTTCAATGCCTCTGGTCTGGCCCCCATGCATGCCCTGCACCCGAAAATCACCTTGCCCTGGGGTTTTCAGAAGGGCATGGCTGAACTGTCCATTGAAGAACACCAGTGAATGCTCTCCGGGGTTTTGAATTTCTCGCATGAAGGGCTGCACCAGCAGAGTGACATCTGCAGGAAGATCAAGCAGCGTCTGATGGATTTCAGGTGGTAAAGCACCCTGAATGCGGTAGGTGTGGTGGGCGGCAGCAGACACGGAAGGCTTGATCACCAGCCCTGACCAGCCTGTCCTGCTCAGGATTTCGGGCAGGTTCTGGCGTTCATGGGGGTCCACAAAATGGGTGGGGATGATGGGGATGCCCCGGTTTTGCAACTCCTGCAGGTAGATCTTGTTGGAATTCCACTGCACCAGACGGGCAGAATTCAGCACTTTCACATTCAGGTTCTGCAGGTGTTTCAGCCATGTCTGAAAATGTGCGTAATGCAGGTGATAATCCCAGGTGCTGCGCAGCACCACAGCATCAAAATCCTGCCAGCGCACTTCAGGATCGTTCCAGACGGCAGCTTCGGGCTGTAGAAATTCCAGGATGGCCTGATCATCGGGGGCCAGACCTTCAAGCTGTTCATGGGTGACAAAGGCAACACGCATGGGGTCAGCCTAAAGAAAAAGTGGCCCTGAAAACAGGACCACTTGCCGGGAAAGTCAGACAACCACTCTGGGGTGCTGCTCCTGCACTTTGTGTTTCACCGCAGGCGGGTGATCTGGCGTCCTTCGGAGAGGTATTCCAGTTTCAGGATCCAGCCTTCCGGGAAATCGGCATACAGCTTCTCGCCCCATTCGATGATGCTGAGCCTGCAGCGCTCTACATAATCGTCCAGCCCCATCTCGTAAAGCTCCTCGGCATGGTGGATGCGGTAAGCATCCACATGCAGCACCAGACCTTCTGGGGCAGGGTACTCGTGCATCAGGGCATAGGTGGGGCTGTTGACCTCGCCCATGAAACCCATCCCGTCCAGAATGCCCTGGGTGAGGGTGGTTTTGCCTGCGCCCATCTCACCCTCCAGAAAAAGCACCCCGCCTGCTGGAAGCTGGAGTGCCAGCATTTGCCCAAAAGCAAACTGCTGTTCAAAAGAAGGCAAAACCACCTGTTCTGAAACCTGCATGTTTTGCAGCAGGGCCTTACTGGCTGCTGGCCTGGATAAAGGGGGCCAGATTGGTGTTGATCTTGTTGAGCTGGCTGTTGTACTCGGAGAGCTGCTTGCCGGCCAGATAACCCAGTGCGCTGACAAAATCGTCAAAGCTCAGGTCGCCTGCACGGGGAGAATCCTGAATCACCGTGAAGTAATTGGTGGCTGCAGCCATGTTCTGATAAGCCACATTGATCTTGGTGCTGGCAGCGGCTTTCAGGGCAGATGTGATTTTCTTCTGGTAGGACCGCTCAATGGTGATCTGAATGACCTTGTTGTTGCCTGCATTGACGGCATCTTCCAGGGTTTTGCGTTCGGTGGGATTGAGTTTCAATTCATCTGCCAGAACCCCGGCATAAACAGGTGCAACCATCATGTTTTTCTGGGCAATCTGGGTGAAGATGCCGTCATAGATGGCTTTTTGCAGCAGTGCCTTGATCTGTCCCACCTGGGCATTCAGATCATCAGGGGTGCGCACAAGGGCCGTCCGGGTGTTCCTCACGGCATTTTCCAGGCCGGTTTTGATCACGTTGGATTCCAGCTGCAGGGCTTTGATCTGTTCTTCTGCTTTGTCCAGCTTGCTGACGCTCAGCCGGGTGCTTTTCATTTGTTGCTTGACGACGTCATTCAGCAGGGTGCTGACAGAGCGGTAGGTTTCTACCAGAGAAGGTGCGTTTTGAGCGCTTGCAGCGCTGGAAAGAATCAGGGCAGCACAGAGAATCCACCTATTCATGTTCTTTCCAGTATAGCGTGTTACTGGATTTTTACACCTGTGCTGTTAAAAAGGCACCTTAAGGGTTGCAAAAATTTCCATGATCAATCTTGCAAAGGTCAGGAAAAGCAGTTCTGTATGGACTTCTTGAGGGGTTTCGCTCAGAGGGTGCTTCCTGGCGCTGTCTTCCCAATCCCAGAGAAACTGACGGTTGCCTGCAAAACATGTTGTTAGAATGCTTACGTGTTGCACCTTCAAGAACCCACCCCCCAGAGCCTGGGGTTTCGCATGCCTGCCGAATGGGCACCCCACGCGGCCACCTGGATCAGCTGGCCCAGCGACAACGAACTCTGGTTTGGTTTTCTAGAGCCCGTGCGCGAAGAATTCAAAACCCTGGTCACCACCATTGCCCGCTTTGAACCGGTGCATGTGCTGGTCCGGGATGAGGAAGCCCACAAAGACGCCACCACCCGTCTGGCCGGGGTGCCTGGCCTGACCTTTCACACCATCCCTCTGGACGACGTGTGGTTCCGGGACAACGGCCCCATCTTCATCAAGAGGGGAGAGGAGCTCAGTTTCGTCAACTGGGTGTTCAACAGCTGGGGTGAAAAATTCAACTGGCACAAAGACAACGCTGCCCCAGAAGCTGTGGCAGAATACCTCGACATGGCCCACTGGGATGTGGATGTGGTGATGGAAGGAGGCTCCCTGGAAGTCAACGGTCTGGGCCTCTGCATGACCACCCGGCAATGCCTGCTGGAAGAAAAACGCAATCCTGGTTTCTCCGAAGCAAAACTGGAAGGATACCTCAGGGATTACCTGGGCATCACCAAAGTGCTGTGGCTGGAAGACGGCCTGGAAAACGACCACACCGATGGTCACATCGACACCATCATCCGCTTCGTCAATGAAAACACCGTGGTGTGCAGTGTGGAACCCAATCTGGAAGACCCCAACCATGCCACCATGCAGCGCAACCTGGATTTGCTGAAAACCTTCACCGATCAGGATGGCAATCCCCTCAAGGTGATTGAACTGCCCCTCCCCCAGAACCGACTGGAACTGGAAGGAGACCGCCTGCCCCCCACCTACGCCAACTTTTACATCGGCAATGGGTTTGTGGCTGTCCCCACTTACGGAGATCCCAACGATGAACGGGCACTGGACGTGCTCAGGGCCGTTTTTCCAGACCGGGAAGTGATCGGGCTGTCCAGCCGGGCCATCATCAACGGAGGCGGGTCTTTTCACTGTGTCACCCAGCAACAACCTGCCGGGGTGATCTGGAAAGGGTAGACCTCCCTTGCTCGTTTCACTTGCTTTCCCTCCTCTTTAGGAGGGACTGTTCCGCACAGAGGCTGAACCCTGACGGGAGGACTGTCCCACACAAAGATTCAACCCCGATGGGGATTGCCTGAAAAGGAGAAATCCATGCCAAAACTTGCTGTCATTCAGATGAGCATGACCCAGGTCTTGCAAGAAAACGTGGACAAAGCGGTCCAGCTGGTCCGTGAAGCTGCGTCCCGTGGCGCACAGATCATTTTGCTGCCAGAGCTCTTCGAAAATTACTATTTCTGTCAGCTGGAACGGGAAGACTATTTCGAGCTGGCCCATCCGGTGGAAAACCATCCCTTTCTGAACACCTTTCAGGAACTGGCCAAAGAACTTGAAGTGGTGCTCCCGGTCAGCTTCTTTGAAAAGGCAGGGCAGGCCCATTACAATTCACTGGCCGTGTTTGATGCCGATGGAACCTTCATGGGTGTGTACCGCAAATCCCACATTCCGGATGGTCCTGGCTACGAGGAGAAATACTACTTCAATCCTGGAGAGACCGGCTTCAAAACCTGGCAGACCCGTTATGGCAATGTCGGGGTGGGGATCTGCTGGGACCAGTGGTACCCCGAGTGTGCCCGCATCATGTCCCTTCTGGGCGCTGACCTGCTGCTTTACCCCACGGCCATTGGCAGTGAGCCTGCAGAGGTGGCGAGCCCCAACAGCCACCACATGTGGCAGCGGGCCATGCTGGGTCATGCTGTCTCCAACAGCACTTATGTGGCTGCAGCCAACCGCATTGGCACCGAGAAAATCGAGCATGCAGAAGCCACCTTCTATGGTCACAGCTTCATCAGCGATTACACCGGAGAAATCCAGCAGGAACTCCCGGAAGGCCAGGAAGGCATCCTGTACCTGGACCTGGATTTCAAAGAGGCCCGCAAATTCCGGGCTGGCATGGGATTTTTCCGGGACCGCAGGCCACAGCTGTATGGGCCACTGCTGACCCTGGATGGGAAAACCAGACAGTAAGAGAAAACAAAAAGAAAAAACAAAAAGAGAGTGGCACGCCACTCTCTTTTTGTTTTGGATTTAAAGCAATTCTTCGCTCTTGAAGAACAGCCCCAGTTCCCGTTCAGCGCTTTCCGTGCTGTCAGAGCCGTGGGTGACGTTTTCGCCCACGAAGGTGGCGTAGTCGCCACGGATGGTGCCGAGGTCGGCGTTGGCGGGGTTGGTGGCGCCCATCATTTTGCGCCAGCCAGCGATGACCCCTTCGCCTTCCAGGGCAATGGCGATCACGGGACCGGAGGTGATGAATTCCACCAGGCCGTCAAAGAAGGGTTTGCCCTGGTGCTCCCCGTAGTGTTGTTCGGCGGTTTCACGGGCAATGACCATCTGTTTGAGACCGACAATGCGGTAGCCTTTTTTGATGATGCGTGCAAGCACTTCGGCGGTGAGGCCACGCTTGACGCCGTCGGGTTTGATCATGGCAAAGGTGCGTTCCATAGCTGTATCAGCCTAACGTATAAAACAGGGCTAATCAAGTTGCTTGTGCTTTTTCAGGGGTGGAATCAATTGCAGCTTTTCTTTTGTTTGCTACATGGGGTTTCACGTGTAGAATACCCCTATGTTGTCAAAGACCAGTAAGCAACCCACCGTGTTTGCTTCCCGTCTGGCAGGAATTCTTGCACTGGTTGCCTTGCTGGGTTTGTTTGTGTTTCCCACAGCCACCATTGCCAGAAATTTTTCCGGAGCGGGAACGTTGTGGCTGTTCCCGAGGGGCATCATGGACCTTTCGGGTTTCCCTCCTGAGAAAATCCCGGATCTGGCCCTGGCTGGAACCCTCAACTGGGTGCTGGCGGTTTCTTTGCTGGTCACAGTGATTGCCGCCTGGCGCAGGCAAAGCTGGCTGTGGATGGCCGGTCTGCTGTCCCTGCTGCTGGGTCTGGTGTGTGCCTGGGCTTTCACGCACAACCTGGGCCTCCTGAGCCAGGAACTGCTGGCCAACAATGTGCCCAAACGGCGCATTCCTTACCTGACCGGGGGCATCAACATGGGCCTGCTTTTTCCGGTGCTGTCTGGTCTGACGGCCCTGGTGTGTGGCCTGACCGCATCACCTGTGTGGATGCAGCGTTTTGAGCGATTCCGGGGCATCCTGATTCCTTTTGTGTCCATCCTGCTCTCCATTGTGGTGGGCAGCATTGTGGTGTTGTTGGTGCAGGCGGTTCCAGCAGATCCCAGCATCAAGCTGGATTTTGCTCACCAGTGGTATGGCAAGCTGGACTTGCTGTGGTTTGTATACACCACCCTCTTTGCGCCCCTCACCAACATCAACGATCTGTTCCAGAGCCTGATGCTGGCCACCCCTCTGATTTTCACGGGTCTGGCAGTGGCCTTTGCGTTCAGAACGGGTCTGTTCAACATCGGTGCGCCTGGACAGCTGACCATGGGAGCCATTTTCGCCATGCTGGTGGGGGTTTATGTGCCTTTGCCTGCCTGGTTGCTGGTGCCTCTGGGTGTGCTGGCTGCTGCACTGGGTGGAGCGTTCTGGGGATTCATTCCTGGGGTCCTCAAAGCCCGCTTCGGGTCCAGCGAGGTGATCAACACCATCATGCTGAACTATGTGGCAGCCGGGATTTTTGTGTTGATGCTGGGCAGTGACAAATTGCCTTTCTTCGGCAAAGAGTATCCACTGCCCTTCAAATCTCCAGGGTTTGAAGCCAAGAGCTACCCGCTGCAGGAAGGGGCCAGATTGCAACCCCTGTCCAGCCTGCTGGGTCTGGACCAGAGTGGAGCGGCCCTGAGCTGGTCGCCCTTGATTGGCATCATTTTGTTCACCCTGCTGTTTTTGCTGGTGCGCCACCGCTACCGTGCCCTGCTGGCTGGAACGGCAGGTGTGGTGGTTTCGGTGCTGCTGTGGAGCACCCTGAAAATTCCGCTGGACAACACTGTGGGCAGCCACCTCAACACCAGTTTCTTCATTGCGCTGGTGTGTGCCTGGCTGTTTGCCATCGTGATGTGGCGCACCACCACCGGATATGAATTGCGGGCTGTGGGTCTGTCTCCAAAAGCTGCAGAATACGGGGGCATCAATGTCTCCCGAAACACCGTGCTGGCCATGACCATTGCTGGCGGGCTGGCGGGCCTGTGCGGCACCCACTATGTGATGGGGGGCGCGCTGGACGAATACGTGCTCAAGCAGTCTCTGCCCACCAACGTGGGTTTTGACGGCATCACCATTGCTTTGCTGGGCCAGAACACCCCCTTGGGTGTGGTGGTGTCCAGCATTCTGTTCGGGGTGCTGGACACGGGCGGCCTGTATGTGGACCAGCGTCTGGATGCCCTCAACCGTGACATCGTGACCCTGCTGAAAGCCCTGATCGTGCTGTTCATTGCAGCGCAGGGCTTCCTGAGCCGGAAAATCACCAGTCCACCTCCAGCCGTGCTGGTCAAAGACCTGGAGAAGAAGGAGGGGCAGGCATGAACTGGGAAACCTTCCTCACTACGGCTTTTCTGGGCTCCATCATCCGTTCGATTGCACCGCTGCTTCTGGCTGCGCTGGGAGGCCTGTTCAGCGAGCGTTCCGGGATTGTCAACATCGCGTTAGAGGGGATCATCATTTTTGGTGCCCTGGCAGGGGCCGTCACCACGCAGCTTTTAGACGCCTCTTTAGGCAGTGCTGCTCCCTGGGTCGGCTGGATCGCTGGTGCACTGGTGGGCGGTCTGGTGGCCTGGATTCACGCCGTGATCTCCATCAAATACAGGGCCGATCAGGTCATCTCTGGCACCGCCATCAATCTGCTGGCGGTGGGGGTCCCTGGCATTGTGCTGGGCTTTTTGTACCAGTCCACCACCGAATCCAAACAGGTGGAGCACGCCCTGCCCCAGTGGGGCCTGACAGAAGAGCTGACCTTCAGTCCGCCCGTGTATTTTGCCTTCCTGATGGTGCTCATCACCTGGTATGTGCTCTACAAAACCCCTTATGGCCTGCGAATCCGGGCCACCGGTGAGCACCCCAAAGCAGCAGCCAGCATGGGTGTGAATGTGTACCGCATCCGCTACACCGCTGTGATCATCTCAGGGATGCTGGCAGGCACCGCAGGGGTGTTCCTTTCCATCGGGAACCTCAACGCCTACACCAAGAACATGTCTGCCGGGATTGGCTTCATTGCCCTGGCCGCCCTGATCTTCGGAAAATGGACACCGGTGGGGGTGCTGCTCAGCACTGTGCTCTTTGGGTTCTTCCGTGCCCTGGCCACCCAGCTGGGGGGATCGAACCTGCTGCCCAGCAGTCTGGTGGACATGATGCCTTATGTGCTGACCATCATTGTGCTCGCTTTCACCGGGAAATCGGTGGGACCCAGGGCCGTGGGCAAACCCTACGAAGGCTGAGCTGGACCCAGCCAACAATGCATCCTTATCAGCCCGCCCTGGCGGGCTTTTTTCTGCTTTGTTTCTTGAGATTTTCAAGGCTTGTCAAAACAAAGTCCAACAGGTTATCACAAAGCTGAAGCAAAACCCCTTAAAATGGAGAGTTGGGATGAACAGTTTAGGCGAACACCTGAGACAGGCCAGACTGAACACCAATTTAGATCTGGTGGACCTTGCGGAAAGAACCAAAATCCGCTCTGAATATTTGCTGGCTTTGGAAGACATGCGCTTTGAAGCCCTGCCCGAAAGACTTTTCACCCGTGCTTACCTGCAGCGGTATGCCACGGAACTGGGACTCGATCCCGAACCTTTGCTGAAACAGTATGATCAGCTCTACCCTCCGGTGGAGATCAAAATTCCCAGTTCCATGTCCGGGGCTTCCCAGAGGATGTTTCCCTGGGGCCTGCTCACCAGTGTGCTCAGTGTTTTTGTGGTGCTGGGTAGCCTGGGATGGTGGCTTTACGCTGCATGGCAGGCTGGACCCAACATGGGTGCACAGGAAGCAGTGCAGGAAGAAACGCCAGTGCAGACTGCCAGAACCGTCAAATTCAGCCTGAGCAGCGCGCCAGCAGGGGCCAAAGTGTACCTGGACAACGGCCTTGTGGGCATCACCCCCATCAAGGGGTTTCCAGTCACCCAGAAACCCGAAGCGGAGTTGCGTGTAGAACTGGACGGCTATCTGGGGCACCATGAAAAACTCACCCTTTCGCAGAACACCAACCTGTCTGTGGCCCTCAGCCCCCGTCCTTTGCCAGATTTGCAAATCCAGGCAGAAGTGATCGAAGATGCCACAGCCCAGCAGGCCCCTGGCACCACGGTTGCCCAGAACAGCAACCAGAAAGCTGTGAAAAACACAGCCAGCAGCAAAACCAGCAGCAAAACCAGCAGCAAAACCAGTACCGAAACCAGCAAGACCAGCACCACCAAGACCAGCACCACCAAGACCAGCAAGACCCCACAGAAAATCAAAGTGGCAGCCACCGAAGAAGGCACCACCGTGGCAGATGTGATTCAGGCCGTGCAACTGCGCTTTGAGGGACGAAGCTGGACCAGGGTTAAAAACAACGAAGGCAAGGTGCTTTACGAGGGCACCCCTTCCCGGGGGGCAAAACTGTCTTTTGAGGCTCCAGTGGTGATTCGCACCGGATCTGCAGGCATGGTCTGGGTGCAACTGGCAGACGGCTCTGAAGAGCGCATGGGCCTGGTGGGGAGGGTGGCTGAACGGGCTTTTCCCTGAAGCGGCAACCCGGAATAGAGAATTCTGGCACAATTCCAGATCCTGGCGGTCTGGAATGTTAAGCTGAAGCATGACCAATGCTTTTCAGGAAGTGTGGCGCAACCCCTGGGTTCGGGTGGGGGCGTTCACGCTGGCCATCTACCTGTCATTTCAATTCTTGCAGAGCATCACCAGTGTGATCCTGGTGTTCCTGTTTGCATACCTGATTGCTTACCTCTTCAACCCCATGCTGGACTGGTTGCAGCGCCGAAGGGTCAGGCGAGGGGTGGGCATTTTGCTGGTGCTGCTTTTGCTGGTGGCTTTTGTGGCCCTGGGCATTCTGATCCTCATTGCGGTGGTGAACCAGCTCAGTTCGTTCATGCAGGAATTGCCGCAATTGATTGATTCGGGAGGGACCTTCTTCAGAGGGCTGCTCAAGCGGTTCAACAACGACATCGAGAAGGTGCCCTGGATCAGCCAGTATTCCCAGCAACTCGGGGAGATCTGGCAGAAGAATGTGGCGTCTTTCTCCCAGAATGCCCTGAATTTCTTCAAGAACCTGCTGCAGCAGTCCGGGACTTTCATTGGCAGTTTTGCCAATTCGGTGCTGCAAGGGGTGTTCATCCTGATCCTCTCGATTTACCTGATGTCGGATTATCACCGCATCAACCAGACCCTCTTGAAGATGTTCCCAGAACGCTGGCAGCCCAAGGTGCTGGAGCTCAGTGCACAGGTCAACACCGCCATTGGCGGATACCTGCGCGGTCAGATCCTCATTGCCACCATTGTGGGCAGCATTGTGGGCATTGGTCTGGCCATTGTGGGGGTGCCATCTGCACTGGCGTTGGGTTTCGTGGCAGGTCTTTTCAACATCATCCCTTACCTGGGGGTGATCATTGCCATCACACCGACCATTTTGCTGGCCCTTTCGGTGGGCTGGGTGAAAGCCCTGCTGGCGGTGGCAGTGTTCATTCTGGCCAACCAGCTGGAAGGACATGTGTTCTCTCCCATGATTCTGGGCCGCACCACCAACCTGCACCCAGCCACCGTGCTGCTTTCCATTCTGGTGGGCGTGACCCTGATGGGCATCTGGGGGGCTTTGCTGGCGGTGCCGCTGGTGGCGCTGGGCAAATTGCTGTTGCAGAACTACTACTACACCAGCCGTTTCTACCGTTCTACAGAAGCCCGCATTTTGCGTCCGGACGATTCCAGTATCTCCAGCTGACGCCCGTCAGGGTCCAGCACAAAAAACATCCGTTTTCCAGAGTGTGAATGCATCAATTCACGGGTGAACCGGACCTCCTGCTGCTGAAAAGCCTGATGCAGGAGGTCAAATTCTTCCACCACGAAAGCCAGATGCTCCATCCAGGAAGTCTGTTTGCTGGATCTTTCAGGTTTCTCGTTGGGTTCAAAGAATTGCAGGGTGCCCCCTTCACATTGCAGCACCACCCGACGCAGGTGTTCTTCAGGGTGGGTTTCGTCTTTGCTGACCTGGGCTCCCAGCAACTGGTAAAAAGCAATCAATGCATCGGCATTGTGGGTGACAAAAGAGACATGTTTGAGCATGGGTCACTTTACCGCAGCCTGACCCTGCATGAACTTTTCTTTCAGGACAACCCAGAAATCCTCGAAAAATTTTGAACCGGGTACTGAAAATTTTTTCTTGAAGGAGCTTCTGTTTTGCTGCCTTCGGGCAATACGGCAAATTCCCTGACCGATTTTTTCATAAGCATTCGGTCAAAGCTGCAAGCTTGACCTGTTTTTCAGCAGGGACAATACTGAAAAAGTCTCACACATCCAGCGGGTCAGGAGTTTCCATGAAAAACAACGTCACCATCAATGCAGTGGCCCGGGAAGCAGGCGTGTCGATCAGCACGGTGTCACGGGTGCTCAATGGCACCGCCAGGGTGGCCCCTGAAAAACAATTCAAAGTGGAAAATGCCATGCTGAAACTGGGCTACCGCACCCAGCTGGTGGCCAGTCACCGCACCAGCAGCAAACTGAAAAGCATCGGAGTGATGCTGCAGGACCTGACCAGCACCTATTACACCCACGCCATTTCGGGCATCGAACAGGCCCTGCAGGACACCGGGCATTATCCGGTCTTCATCAGCGGGCACTGGAACCCTGCCACCGAACAGGAAGCCCTGGAAATTCTGCTGGACCGCCAGGTTGCAGGTCTGATTGTGATCGGAGGTTACCTGTCCGAAGACCACCTGCGCACCCTGACCCGGCAGATTCCCCTGGTGATTCTGGATCGCCTGGTCAAGGGTCTGGAGAAGCACTGCATCCCCATGAACAACACCCTGGGGGCCTACATGGCCACCAAGCATTTGCTGGACCTGGGACACCGCCAGATTGCGCATGTGGCGGGCATGGCAGGCAACCAGGATTCCATTGAACGTCTGGCTGGATACCGTCAGGCCCTGACAGATGCGGGGGTGCCCTACGATGCCCATCTGGTGATTCAGGGGGATTTTCGGGAGCTTTCAGGCATTCTGGCCGTGGAAATTCTGCTGAGCCGCAGTGTGCAATTTTCGGCCATTTTCTGTGCCAACGACCAGATGGCTTACGGGGTGCGTCTGGCTTTGTTTCGCAAAGGCATCCGGGTGCCGCAGGACATCTCTCTGGTGGGCTTTGATGACATCGCTGGCTCGGATTACATCACCCCGCCGCTCACCACCATCAAACATCCCATTTACGAGATGGGTTTTGCAGCAGGCAAAGGCCTGTTGAAAGTGCTCAACCAGCAACCTTTTCCCAGCTTTCCTGATTTTCCCCCTTCCCTGGTGGTGCGGGAATCCACCACCATGCTGTTCAAACCCCGATACCAGCCCCAGAAGCGCTTTGATTTCTGAAACAGCGTGATGTTGAGCAAAGCCTGAATGTCCTGAATCAAAAGTTCTGCCCCTCTGCCGTCTGGCCTGCCAGATGGTGGTGCCCCTGTTGCTGTCTTCAAAGGAGATGCCTGTGAGCCGCATTCCAACCCCTGTTTCAACCCCTCTTTCAACCCCTGTTCAAATTCCTGCCCATCCGCTGCAGGGAAACCACCCGGATCCAGCATCCTGCCAGATGGCCCGCAAGGTGCACTCCTCCTATGCAGAACTCATTGCCCGCATGGAATTCAACCCCAGCAGCCATGAGCAGCGTGCAGGACTGAGCATTTATTACAACAGCAACAACTGGGCTTTCCTGCACATGACCCAGGTGGGTGGGCTGGGCCGTTGCCTGAAATTGTCCTGCTGTGACCATGGACGCATGCTGGACATCCCCACCATGCTGCAAGTTCCGGGCACTGCTGCAGTGCATCTGGGGGTGCGGTTTGCTTATGGTTACCTGCAGTTTTATGTCTCCATGGAAGGCCTGACCTGGCGGCCTTTTGGAGATCCCCTGAAAGACAGTGTGCTCTCTGCAGCCACCGGCACCTTTGTGATGCTGTGTTCCCAGGAGGGCGGCACCGCAACCCCTGCCCGGTTTGTTTTGCGCAGCGATCAGGAATACCGTGCTCCCGAAAACCTGCGGGGAGCCCAGATGTTCATGCTGCAGGCTTTCCCTTTTGTGCGAAGCAAGGCGCACCATGCTGGACAGTGGCTGCCCCGCTGAAATCCGCTTGACCTGCGGGTACATTCGTCCGTGACTTGCCCCAACACTTTGTCCTATCATGTCCCCTGGAACTGTGGTTTCTGGGGGATTTTGGTGTTGATTCGAGAATGGCGTTCTGCACTTTGCAGATCAATCCACCCTTTTCCCCGGGGCAATCCAGTACAACTGTAAATGACCGGGCAAATGCACCCATCTGCCCTGAAAGGAAACCATGTCAGAACACAAACCCCAGGCGGGAGGCCGCCCCAGAATGATGGTGGACCTGGACCCCAGCGGTCAGGTGACCCAGAAAGAGCCGGACCGTCAGAAGCGTCAATTCCTGAATTATGCTTTCTACAAGCTGTCCCCCGAGTTTCGCCGCTTGCATGCTGAACTGCGGGCAGAAATCCGTGCCGAGTTTCAGGAAGCCGTGGAGAAGTGGCTGGAAGCCCCACCCGAAGCAGGCCGCATTCTGCGCACCTACAGCCTGGTGGGCACCCGTTCGGAAGTGGATTTCATGCTGTGGCGCATTGCTTTTGATGTGCGGGATTTCAATGATGCCCAGGCCCTGCTCAACCAGACCCGCCTGATGGGGTACCTGACCCAGCCGTACAACTTCATCTCCATGCAGAAGCGCAGCCAGTACGTGAACCGTGTGGAAGGCAGCGGGCACGGTCTGGAGTTGCTGCCCGGTCAGGGCACCTACCTTTTTGTGTATCCCTTTGTGAAAACCCGTGCCTGGTATGACCTGAGCCCCCATGCACGTCAGGGCATGATGGACGAGCACATCTACGCCTCCAATCCGTTCAAAGGCATCCGCCTGAACACCAGTTACTCTTACGGCATCGACGACCAGGAGTTTGTGGTGGCCTTCGACAGCGATTACCCCCAGGAGTTTGTGGATCTGGTGGCCCGCCTGCGCCACACCGAGGCCAGCATGTTCACCCTGACGGACACCCCCATGTTCACCTGCATCAAGAAAGATGTGGAAGGTTTGCTGCAAGATCTGGGATGACCCTTCAGCAAATCCCGGCACTTTTCAGCCTCTTCCTGGCCTCTGCAACTTGCAGAGGCTCTTTTTGTGGTGTTGTTTGATCTTGCCTTCCGATTCCCAACGGCAGGTTTATTCGCTATGCTGAGAGCACGCAGGAGGAAAAGCCATGAAACTGATTACAGCCGTCATCCGTCCAGACCGTCTCGGAGCGGTGAAAGAAGCCCTGTTTCGGGTGGGTGTGACCGGAATCAGCCTCAGCAAGGTCAGCGGTCACGGGGGAGAGCGGGAAATCATCGAGCACTACCGGGGCACCCAGGTGCGCATGGAATTCCATGAAAAAGTGCACCTGCAAATCGCTGTCAGTGAACCCTTTGTGGATGTGACAGTGAACGCCATCCTGCAGAGTGCCCGCACCGGAGAAGTGGGCGATGGCAAGATTTTTGTGCAACCCCTCGACCGGGTGATCCGCATCCGCACCGGAGAGCAGGATGTGGATGCCCTCACGCCTGTGAATCAACCTGAAACCACTGCCGCTGCCCTTAAGAAAAAATAAACCCTTCTGTCCCTTCAGCAGGGGTTGAAGGTGTTCTGGGATGTCCTATGGGGCATCCTTTTTTGCTGTCCTTGCTGTCCAGAACCCAGAAAGTTACAACTAGGGGTTATCCTGATCTCCTATAAGGGATTTCCCCTAAAAAGAATAAGGCTCATGTCTGACACAGGGTTTTCATCTCTATTTTTGGAAGGGTAAGGGCGAAAAACCCTTTGCGCAAAGGGCAATTCGCCTGAATTTGTGATCTCTTGAGAACATGAAAATCCCCGCTTTGGGTAGAATCTGAGGAAAATGACGGTTTCTTGAATCGGGCCAGACGCAACAAGGCTGGTCTGGGTTCTTCTGACTGTTGTTTCTGCCTTCTAGCAAGCAGATGGAGGTTCTCTGGAACAATTTTGGTTTGTTTTTGAATCCTCAACCCCAGCATCAACTTGGATTTTCAAGCTGATGCGTTTTGAAGTTTGAACCCAATCGCCCAATACGGAGAAGTCAACATGCAGCAACCCAGCACCAAACCCATCTCCCAGCCTCTTCTCAATGAGAAAGCTGTCCAGCACAAGACGCAATACGTGCGTCCTGCCCTTGAACATCAGGGAAAGTGGCAGAACATGACGCTTGCCCTTTCCTTCCCACCCGCCTGAGGTGCACATGAGAAAGAAAAATCTGGGCCTTTCTGTTTTGCTCTCTGTGATGCTGGTGTCCTGCTGGCAACAGAGCCGTGTCCCCCAGCCTCCCATCGAACCCGCCAAAAAAACCAACGTTTACGAGATTCACTTTCAGGAAGTCAGCGACAAAACCCTGAAGTCCTCGGTGACGGGTTTCAAAAAGACCAGCAAAGGCATACAGCCCACCTCCATTGGTGAAATCTCGGACAACCTGTCTTTTCAGCACCTTTCCAGCGAAGTGTTCACCGTGGAAACAGCTGGCGAACGCTACCTGAAAGTCCGGTACAAGATCACCAACAACACCGGTCAGGCCATTGAGAACCTGACCTTCCTGCCTTTTGACACTGACGATGCCGATTCTGATCCTGGCAACAACCCCACCCCTCCCACCATCGGGGATACGGTGTTTGACCGCATCTACCTGTTTGACGGCACCCAGGCCCCCAGCATGGCCCCCCTCATGCAGACCATCCGTGGCCGGGTGTTTGATGTGACCACAGAAAGTGCAATTGTGGACGCCTCATCCACTCCTTACCTGACAGGTCTGGACGTCAGTGGGGTCACCCCTGCTGTTCCCAGTGGTCTGGTCAATGGTGGCGTCATGTCCGAGGGCTGGCAGAAGAGCGGGATCATTCCCATTGGAGGCACAGCGGTGTTCACCTTTGCGGTGAAACACCCCATCCAGACCCCCCGCAAAAACAACCCTTATTCTTTCAGCCTGATGGTGGTTTACGCCGAGGACCCTTCCACGGTGGGCCTCACCAAGATCCATGACATTCAGGGGGCCACGCCTGCTGGAGACGCTGTCAGCCCTGAACTGGGGAACACCGTCACCATCGATGGCATTGTCACCGCTGACCTGCAGCAAACCGAGGAACTGGGCGGATTTTATGTGCAGGAGCAAACCGCCGACCAGGACAGCGACCCCACCACCAGTGAAGGCGTTTTCGTGGCCTGCAGCACCAGTTGTGCCACCGTCAGTGCCGGAGACCGTGTCCGCCTGACCGCAGAGGTTTCAGAGGTGGGCAACGAAACCCGCCTGATCAATGCCACAGACTTGATTGTGATGGCCACCAGCCAGACCCTGCCTGCTGCAACCGCAGTGACCCTGTCTGCCACACCCACCAACTGGGAGCAATACGAAGGCATGCGGGTCAGCACCGTGGGCACCGTCTCTGACAACAGCCTGCTGGGGCGCGGCGGCCTGGTGACCGTCACCGACCTGAACACCCTGCCTGCTTTCACGCAGGAAAACACCCCCAATGCTGCAAGTTTTGCCACCTACGAAACCGAAGCTGCGGCACGGACCATCACCGTTGATGATGGCTCCCTGACCGAGTACCCCAGCAGCATCATCTTTGGTCGGGGCAACAATCCCCTGTCTGCTGGCAACACCCTGCGAAATGGTGATGGGGCCACCATCACCGGGGTGGTGGGGTACAGCACCTCTGGCTGGACCGGAACCGACGCTTACCGCATTCATGCCAGTGCAGCAACTGCCACCTTCACAGGTGGAGGCCGTGGGCCTGCACCCACCGACAGCGATCTGGGGAACCCCCAGCTGAAAGTCGCCACTTTCGATGTGCATGACTTCTTCAATGGGGATGGCGCTGGAAACAGCTTCACCACAGAAGGAGCCAGCAACGCTGCCGAACTCACCCGCCAGCAGGACAAACTCGTTGAGGCCCTGAAGGACCTTGATGCAGACGTGATTGCCCTGCAAGGCGTTGAGAACGACTATGCAGACACCACCCCGGCCATCAAGACCCTCACCAATGCCCTGAACACGGCACTGGGCAGCACCGCCTACGCCTACATCAATCCCGGAAGCAACCTGGGCAGCCAGACTTCAGCTGTGGGGATGTTGTACCGCCCATCAGTCCTGACCCCATATGGCAGTTTCAGCGTGCTGGACAACACTGACAATGCCGCTTACAACGATGTGCGCAACCACCCTGCCCTGGCGCAGACCTTCCGCACCTCTGGTCTGGGAACCTTCACTGCTGTGGCTGTGGATCTGGAAGACCGTCTGACCACCTGTGGCGGTGGTGACGATGACACCACCACCGGACAGGGCAATTGCAATGGCACCCGCAACACCGCTGCAGGCATTCTGATGGACTGGGTTGCTGCGGATCCCACGGCTTCTGGTGACACCGATGTGGTGCTGCTGGGAGACTTCAATGCCTTCATGCAGGAAGATCCCGTCAACGCTGTACTGAACGGTGCAGACGGCACCAACGGCACAGGTGATGATTACATGCAGCTGTTTGATTCCAGCGACTACACCGCCGTGCTGAATGGCCGTCGGGGAACCCTGGATTATGCCTTTGTGAGCGCAAGCCTGCAAGCACAGGTGCAAGGTTCCAGAATCTGGCACATCAATGCAGCAGAACCCAGCGTGCTGGACTACAACACCGAAAACAAAACGGTGGCCCAGCAGAGCGCTCTGTACGACATTGATGTCTACCGTTCCAGCGCCCATGATCCGGTGGTGCTGGGTCTGACCCTGGATGCCACCAACCTGGCCCCCACCGATCTGGACCTCTCGGGCAGCAGCATTGCTGAGAACAGCACTGCAGGCAGCACTGTTGGCTCTTTCACCACCACCGATCCCAACGCTGGAGACACCCACACCTACAGTCTGGTGTCTGGTGCAGGCAGCACCGACAATGCAGCTTTCACCCTCAGTGCTGCGGGTGTGCTGACCATCAATGCTGTTCCCGACTTTGAAACCAAATCCAGCTACAGCATCCGGGTCAGAACCACCGACAACGGCACCCCTGGGCTGACTTACGAAGAGGTCTTCACCCTCACGGTCACCGATGTGAACGAAGCCCCTTCCAATATCGCCCTCTCCAGCAGCACCATTGATGAAAACCTGGCTGCAGGCAGTGCAGTGGGCACCTTCAGCACCACCGATGTGGATGCTGGTGACACCTTCATTTACACCCTGGTGTCTGGCACAGGCAGCACCGACAACAGCAGCTTCACCATCGTGGGCAATGAGCTGCGCAACGCAGCCGCCTTCGATTTTGAAACCAAATCCAGCTACGGCATCCGGGTCAGGGCCACCGACGCCGGCGGCCTGTTCTTCGAAAAACAATTCACCATCACCGTGAACGATCTGGTGGAAAACGGCGCTCCCACGGACATTGGCCTCAGTGCAACCAGCATCAACGAGAATGTGAGCGCAGGCAGCACGGTCGGAACCCTCTCCACCACAGATCCCAACGCAGGGGACACCTTCACTTACACCCTGGTGGGAGGAGCAGGCAGCACCGACAATGCCAGCTTCACCATCACGGGCAACACCCTGACCATCAATGCCTCCCCTGACTTTGAAACCAAATCCAGTTACTCTGTGCGCATTCGCAGTGAGGATCAGGGCGGTCTGGGCTTCGAGAAGGTCTTCACCATCAGCATCAACAACGTGAACGAAACCCCCACGGACATTGGCCTCAGTGCAACCAGCATCAATGAGAATGTGAGTGCAGGCAGCACGGTGGGCACCTTCAGCTCTACCGATGTGGATGCAGGGGACAGCTTCACTTATACCCTGGTGTCTGGCACGGGCAGCACCGACAACACCAGCTTCACCATCACGGGCAACGCCCTGACCATCAACGCTTCTCCTGACTTTGAAGCCAAATCCAGCTACAGCATCCGGGTTCGCAGCACCGACGCAGGTGGCCTGTTCTTTGAAAAACAGTTCACCATCAGCATCAACAATGTGAACGAGACCCCCACGGACATTGGATTGTCTGCCAGCAGCATCAATGAGAATGTGAGTGCAGGCAGCACGGTGGGAACCCTCTCCAGCACCGATGTGGATGCAGGGGACAGCTTCACTTATACCCTGGTGTCTGGCACGGGCAGCACCGACAACACCAGCTTCACCATCACCGGGAACGCCCTGACCATCAATGCTTCTCCTGACTTTGAAGCCAAATCCAGTTACAGCATCCGGGTTCGCAGCACCGACGCAGGTGGCCTGTTCTTTGAAAAACAGTTCACCATCAGCATCAACAATGTGAACGAGACCCCCACGGACATTGGATTGTCTGCCAGCAGCATCAATGAGAATGTGAGTGCAGGCAGCACGGTGGGAACCCTCTCCAGCACCGATGTGGATGCAGGGGACAGTTTCACTTATACCCTGGTGTCTGGTACGGGCAGCACCGACAACACCAGCTTCAACATCCTGGGCAATGCCCTGAGGATCAGCAACTCCCCCAACTTTGAAGCCAAATCCAGCTACAGCATCCGGGTTCGCAGCACCGACGCTGGAGGCCTGTTCTTTGAAAAACAGTTCACCATCACCATTGTGGATGTCAACGAAGGCCCCACTGCCATCGATGACAGTGGCTTCAAGACCGTGGGCAACACGGTGCTGGACGCTGCTGGAACCTTCAGTGGCATTGCCGAAGTGCAAATGACTGGCAACATTGATGCCAACGACACCGACCCTGACACCAATCCTGCCTTCAACACCCTCAGTGTGGTTGCAGGAACTTCCCTGACCACCAACAATGGATCTGTCACCTTGAACAGTGATGGTTCCTTCGTGTACACCCCACCTGCTGGGTTCAACGGAACCGACACCTTCAACTACACCATCACCGACGGCAGCCTCACCGATGTTGGGCAGGTCAGTGTGGCCATCTCCGGCAAAGTCTGGTATGTGCAGAACAATCATCCTGGAGCCAACAAGGGCCTTTCAAGTGCGCCATACACCACCCTGGTTCAGGCCCAGACGGCTTCCGGCACCGGAGACACCATTTACGTGCTGAACGGTGATGGTGGCACCACCGGACAGAATGCAGGCATCACCCTGAAATCCAACCAGCGTCTGATTGGTGAAGGTTCAGGTCTGGTGATCGGAGACATCGCCAGTGTCAGTGGCATCACCTCTGAATTTGTGGGTCACAGTGCAGGCACCAAACCCAGCATCTCCAACACCTCTGGCGACGGCGTGTACGGCCTCAACGTGGGCACCGCCACCATCAAGGGTCTGAATGTGACTGGCGGTGGCGCAGGTGATGCCATCAACATCGACAACACCTCTGGCACCAACAACGTCAGCCTCAACAACCTGACCCTCACCGGGGGCACCGGACATGGCCTCTTCCTGAACAGAACTGCTGGAACCCTCAACGTGACGGCCTTCGATGACATCACCGTCAGTGGCAACACGGGGGGCAGCGGCATCAATGCCAACACCGTGAACTTCAGCAGCATCACGGGTGCAACGGTGGCTGTCGGAGCCAGTGGCAACGGCACCGGAGCCAGCGGAGTTCTGCTGGACGGCAGCACCGGTTCCCTCAGCTTTGACAGCCTGAATGTGTACAACGATGCTGGAACAGGTCTGAAAGCCAACAACTCTGGACTGACCCTGGTGGCCAGCACAGGCAACATTGAGTCCACTGGCGGACCTGCTGTGGACATCAGCAATGCCCCCAGCAGCCTGGCTTTCACCACCGTCAAGAGCACCAACTCCAGCACCACCGGGGTCAGCCTTTCTGGTGCCAGCACCTCCACCAGCATGACCTTCACTGCTGGCAGCGGTTCTGCCATCACGGGTGCAGATGGACATGCCTTCTACGTGAACAGTGGGACGGGCAACATCACCTACAACGGCACCATCAGCAAGAACGATGGCAACTCTGGCACCAACGCAGTGCGCGTCACCAGCCGCAATTCAGGCAGTGCCAGCACCATCAGCTTCACCAACGCCATCACGGACAGCACCACGGACACCGCGGGCGGCATTTACCTGGACGACAACGATGTGGCCACCATCAACTTCTCCGGCCAGATCACGGCCAACACGGCCAGCCAGCCTGCTTTCACCGCCATCAATGGTGGAACGGTGAGTGCCACCGACACCAGCAGCACCCTCACCACCAGCTCTGGAATTGCAGTGAACGTGCAGAACACCAGCATTGGCAGCAGCAACCTGAAATTCAGAAGCGTTTCCAGCAACGGAGCCAGCAACGGAATTGTCCTGAACACCACCGGCAGTTCTGGTGGACTCCAGGTGGTTGGAAACGGCAGCAGCGGAACGGGCGGAACCATCCAGAACTCCACCGCTGCGGGCATCAGCCTGACCAGCACCAGCAAAACGTCCCTGAGCTATCTGAATGTGCAGAGCTCTGCAGACCACGGCATCCTCGGGTCTTCGGTGACGGATTTGACCCTTGCCAGTGACAGCATCACCAGCAACGGCAATGCCAGCGGAGAGCACGGGGTCTACATCACCAACCTCTTTGGCAGCAACAGCATCACCAGCACCTCTGTGACCAACTCTGCGGCCAGCAACGTGTACATCCAGAACAACAGTGGCACCCTCAGTGCCCTGAATGTGACGGGCTCGACCTTCAGCAACACCAGCAGCAACACCAACTCGGACAACAACTTCCTGCTGGATGCCTACAACGCTGCGGTCATCAATGCCAACATCACCGGCAACACCTTCAGCTCCACCAAGAACTCCCACTTCAACCTGACCATCAACAACACAGTCTCTGGCACGGTGTACTTCAAGAACAACACCCTGACTGGCGGCTACACGGGTTCTGTGGGCCAGAACATCAACGTGGGTGCTGCCAGCACTTACACGGGTTCCTTCAACTACGAAATCAGCGGCAACAACCAGACCAATGCAGCAGCAGTGGCCCTGGCTGTGGATGTGGCGGGCGGAACCGTGCAGGGCAAGATCACTGGAAACACCCTGGGAACCGGGGATGCCAACCCCTGTGTGAACATCACCAACCGCGATGGAATCAACGTGCGGATCCAGGAAAATGCCGTTCACACCATCAACATCAGCAACAACATCCTCAACAAGTGCACCAACCGGGGCCTTTATGTCAGTGCACGTGCTTCTGCGGCTGGCCTGAACCCTGTGGCCAATGTGACCATTCAGGGCAACCAGTTCAGCAACTTCACCGACGCCAACTCCTCCGACTCCATCTTCATTGAGTCTGGGACCTCCTCTGGAACCACCCCAACCATCTGCCTGAACCTGGGCGATGCGTCCAACGCTTCCCTCAAAAACACCGTGGTGAGTGGCACCTTCAACGTGACCAACCGGGCAAGCCGTGCAGTGCGACTGGCCAAGGTCACCACCTCCACTTTCAACCTGGCAGGCCTATCTGGTGGCACCGATGCCACCGCTGCCACCAGTTATGTGAACGCCAGAACCATCTTCTCTTCGGGCAATGCCACTGCAGCAAGCGGAACCTACGGCAGCGTTGGGTCCTGCTCGACCCCCTCTTTCTAAAGCACCCTCACCTGTGCCGCACCCCAATTGCGGCACAGGCATCTTTCATGCAGGGAATTCTATTGTTGGGAGGTTGAACTGAACCAGCCAGAGGATTTTTGAATCTGCCAATGCCGACCAAGCCGCCATTGATCACCAGAAGGAGTTGTGCATGTCTGAACCCTTTTTATCCGAGATCCGCATCATGAGTTTCAATTTCGCACCCAAAGGCTGGGCTTTGTGCAACGGGCAATTTTTGCCCATCAACCAGAACCAGGCCCTCTTTTCACTGCTGGGAACGACCTACGGGGGCAACGGACAGACCACATTTGCATTGCCCAACTTCAGAGGGCGCACCCCCATTCACATGGGCAGTGGGTACACCCTGGGCCAGAGTGCAGGCCAGGAAAGCCACACCATCACGATTTCTGAATTGCCCACCCACAACCACCTGGTGGTGGCCACCAAAACCATCGGCAATGACAGTTTCCCCACTGCACACCTGCTGGCAGGTGCGGGCAACGTTTACCGTTCCTATGACAACCTCACCTCACTGGTCCCCAGCACCGTGTCCACTGTGGGTGGAAGTCAGGCCCACCAGAACATGCAACCCTTTCTGGTGCTGAACTTCTGCATTGCCCTCCAGGGCATTTTCCCCAGCCAGAACTGAGCTTCACGCAACCCTTACGGAGGAGATTATGGCACAACCTTATGTGGGCGAAATTCGAATGTTTGCGGGCAACTTTGCCCCAGCGGGCTGGGCGTTCTGCAACGGTGCAACCCTGCCCATCTCAGAAAATGAAACGCTCTTTCAGCTGATTGGCACCACCTACGGTGGCGATGGAGAAGAAACCTTCAACCTGCCAGATTTGCAGGGACGGCTCCCGGTTCACATGGGAACCGGCACCACTGGCACCACCTACACCATTGGTGAAAATGGTGGTGTGGAGAACGTCACCCTGACCACCGGTCAGATTCCCAACCACAACCACGCCTTTCTGGTGTCCACTGGCCCTGGCAACTCTGCAGATCCCACCAACCAGGTGTTCGGGCAGGCAGGTTCTGGCGCAGACATCTACTATGAAGACGCTGCCGTGGCTGCCCTGAGTGGCAACAGCATTCAGCCTGCAGGCGGATCTCAGCCCCACGAGAACATGCAGCCCTTCCTGTGCATCAGCTTCATCATTTCCCTCTACGGCATTTTCCCCAGCCCCACTTAAGGAGTAGACCATGGCAGATCCTTTTGTTGCAGAAATCCGCATGTTTCCTTTCAATTTCGCTCCCACAGGCTGGGCCTTCTGTGATGGGCAGTTGCTGCCGATCAGCCAGAACACCGCACTTTTCAGCCTGCTTGGGACCTATTATGGCGGTGACGGCAAGAGCACTTTTGCCCTTCCTGACATGCAAGGCAACGCACCCGTGGGTCAGGGCGATGGTCCGGGCCTGAGCCAGCGTTTTCTGGGGGAGAGCTCCGGGGTTTCTTCTGTGACCCTGATCAGCTCCGAAATGCCTGTTCACACCCACAGCCTGGAAGGTTCTGTTGAAGATGCCAACATCAACATTCCCACCAACCTGACCGCAATGGCACGCACCCAGAACACCGAGCTGTACCAGGATACCGTCACGCCCAACACCAACCTGAACCCCATGGCGCTGTCTCTGGTGGGAGGAGGCCTTCCCCACAACAACATGCAACCCTACCTGACAGTGAACTTCTGCATTGCCATGCAAGGTGTTTTCCCCCCTAGGGGTTAAGCAGGTGAAAGGATGACCCAGATTCCACTTCCCAGCCTTCCTGAATTGCGACATCAGGGCCAGACTGTGCTTTTTCGGCAGATTGCCCAGGCAGACTTGCCTTTTCTGTTCCAGCTTTATGCCAGCACCAGGGAGGACGTGCTCTCCCAGCCCTGGCCCCTGGAGCAGAAGCAGGCTTTTCTGGTGCAGCAATTCAATGCCCAGCACGACCAGTATCAGCAACACTACATTGGAGCTGAATTCCTGATCCTGCAGGTGGGCGGGGTGGATCTGGGACGCATGTACCTGCACCGGACCCGCAAAGAACACCGCCTGATGGAGGTAACTTTGCTTCCCCAGTACCGCAAGCAAGGACTTGGGACCGCCCTGATGCACGCCCTGATGCAACAGGCAGATGCTGCAGGACTTCCCATCACTTTGCATGTGGAACAGTTCAATCCTGCATACCAGATGTATTTGCGTCTGGGGTTCCAGGATGTGGAACAGCGGGGCATGTACATGTTCATGCAGCGTCCTGTTCCAGAAGGTGCTGTTTCCCAGAGCTGAAATGCAGGCTTGCTGAATTTCAAAAGACTTTTAACAAAACATCCAGCCCGCCGAATGTGCAGGGCTGGATGTTTTTGCATGCCCTTGTGGCCTCAGGTGAAAATCACTTCGAAACGGGTGCCCTGCTGATCTGGTTGCAAAGGCACCATGAAAATGTCCAGGGTGCCCAGTGCGGCATGGCTGATCTGGTAAATGGCCTGGGGCACCAGGCGACGGCTGGCATCCCTGAAAACCAGCGAGAAAGGCTGTCTTCCTGAAGTGGGAAGCACATCCCCACCCAGCAGGCTGGCTTCGGCAAGCACCACTTCAAAAGCTTCCTGAGGGTTCACTTGCACATCAAAAGTTTCCCCGATCAGGGGTCTGAAATGCTCGATGTTGAGGGTCAACAGGGTTTCGGTCATTGTTGTGGCATCCTCCGGGAAATGTTCCTTCCCATCATACTGGAGGTTCAGAAGTCGGGTTTACAGGCTGGCTTACTCTGTGAACACGTTGGCCCTGGCCCCCAGTTGTACCGGCACAATCAGGCGTTTGCCATCCCGATCCACCTGCAGCTTGACCACATCCCCGATTTGCTTGCGGCGCACCACTCCAATCAGCTCATCAAAGCTTCTGACCCGTGTGTTGTCGATGGCGAGGATGAAATCGGCTTTGAGCACCTGTTCGCTGGAACCATCGTCCAGCTTGACGGTGACTTCACGTTCAGAGCGCAATCCTGCCGTATCGGCGGGGCTGCCCCTCTGCACACTGCCCACCCGCACGCCCTGATCAAAATCAGAAGCATTGGCAGAGGAACGCACCCCCAGCACTGGCACATCCCGTTTGGTGCCTGCCAGCAGTTCTTGCAGGATCTTCTGCTCTTTGTTCATGGGAACAGCGTAAGCAGTGCGGGTCTGGTCATCGTAAAGGCGGATGTAACTGATCACGCCCACCACCTGACCTTTGATGTTGGCCACCGCCCCACCAGAGTCTCCCGGAGCAATGGGGGCCTTCATTTCCAGGGTTCCCGGAGGAAAATCTGCCCTGGAGGCTGCCACATCCAGGTCAATGACCTTGCCCACCCTGCGTTTCAAGAAGTCTCCGCCACTGTTGCCCACCGCCAGCACCGAATCGCCCACATTGGGATGGGTGTCTGCCAGGGGCAGAAAAGTGGCCTTGTCGATGCGCACCTTCAAGAGGGCCAGGTCGGTGGTGTTGTCAAAGCCCACCACATCGGCCTGGTAGCGTTTGTGGTTGGGCAAGATCACCGTGACCCGGTTTCTGAATTCCACCACATGGTAAGCGGTGAGGGCATAACCGTTTTCTTTGATGAAAAACCCGGTGCCAATCACCACTCCATCTGAAACATCCCGCTCAATTTTGAAACTGGCGGCCCTGACCTGCTGGTAAAGCTGGTCTTCCTGGCTGGCACTTTTCAGCACCACAGGCTCAGGCGGCTTTGAGAAAACATGCTCAAGCCGCTGGGTTGCCTTTGGAAACAGCAACAACGCAACCCCTACCACCACCACTGCAGTCAGAAAGCCTTTCATTGATTTCAGTATAAAGAGCCTCCATGACAACAACCGTTATCAACATTAAGATTGATTGGGATTTGCTGATGAAGTGAATGTGGTTCGGGAAGGGAAGTCCAACGCCATCCCTTGAGCTGTTGTATTTTGAGCTATGGCATACTGGCTGCTGAAAAGTGAACCCGATGTGTTTGGCTACCCTGACCTCGAACAGCGGGGCCGCGAGCCCTGGAACGGGGTGCGCAACTACCAGGCCCGCAACCACCTGCGCAGCATGCAGGAAGGGGATCTGGCTTTCTTTTACCACTCCAACAGCAACCCCACAGGCATTGCAGGCATCTGCAAAATTGCCCGCAGTGCCTACCCGGACAACCTGCAGTTCGATCCAGACAGCAAATACTTTGATCCCAAAAGCACAGAAGAAAACCCCAGATGGAGCATGGTGGATGTGGTGCCTGTGCGGTCTTTGCCCCTGCTGCCTCTGGACGCTTTGCGCACCCTTCCTGAACTGGAAAACATGATCCTGCTCAGAAAAGGCATGCGGCTTTCGGTGATGCCCGTGACCGAAGCAGAATGGAAGGCCATCCTTGAACACGCAGATTCGCTTCTTGCCCCTGCAAGATGACCACCTGCCGCTCTTGCACCAGTGCAGGCCATGGGATGTTGAAGCAGGATAGATCGTCTCCCATCCAGTGACGGGGACTCGGGGTTACACTGTTGAAGGTATGACACAGACCCTCAATGAACAGGAAGTTCTCTTCCCTTTGAATGACGGCATCGGTTCTGTTGCTCTGGTGCAGCATGTTGGAAATGACAAAAGCATCGTTGCAGCTGCAAGAGTCAGTTTTGGAGCAGACAATGCCCTGCCTTTCGACGAGAAGGATGCCAAACTGATCCGCTACCTGCTCAAACACCAGCACGGCAGCCCCTTTGAGCACAACAGCCTGACCTTCAAGGTGGTGGCTCCAATTTTTGTCATCCGCCAGTGGATGAGGCACAGAATCGCGTCCTACAACGAGATTTCGGGCCGTTATGTGGAGGTCAAGGACCAGTTCTACACCCCCGAGAAATTCCGCCAGCAGGCCAAAAGCAACCGTCAGGCCAGCATTGAAGCCACCGAAAGTTTAGATCAGGGAAAGGCCCATCAGGTGTGGGAAGCGGCCTGGAAGCATGCCTATCAGGCCTACCATGACCTGCTGGAGCTGGGTGTGACCCGTGAGCAGGCCAGAGGCGTTTTGCCCCTGACCATGTACAGCGAGTTTTATTTCACCTGCAATGTCCGTGCCCTGTTTCACTTCCTGGAACTGCGGGACCATCCGGGTGCCCAGTTCGAGATCCAAATGTACGCACGGGCCCTCAAAGAGCTGGCGGCACCCTTATTCCCTTCGGCATTTGAGGCCTGGGATGAATTGCAGGGTCAGCGTAGGCACTGAAATCGATGCTTATTGTGCTGGGCTCTTTGACGGAGAAGGCTGGTTTGAGATCGCCCGACTTAAAGCCAGCAAACCTAAGCACGGACGGTATGAATTTCGTTACCAGCCTCAAGCACGTCTCCAAATCCGGGAGGAAGTAGTTGTTGACTTTCTGGTAAACCACTACGGAGGCTCCAAATCTCTGTGCAAAGCCCGTAAAGAGGGGCACTCGGACACATATCGGTGGGTTATTACTGGTGTGAAACTGAGAGAGTTTGCTTGCCGCATCAATCCCTTTCTGCTTGCCAAGAAAAAACAAGCCCAGCTCATCGTGGAAATGCTGGATTTGAAGCATGAAAGCGGAAACAAACCCATTTCCCCCGAACAGTATGAGGTATACACCCAAATATTTTCTGATCTGCGCGAGTTGAACAGAAAGGGAGTTGGCAAATGATGAGACAGATGTACGCCCGTGCCCTGGCAGAACTGACCGAACCCCTGTTTCCCTCCAGCTTTGAAGCCTGGCGCTCTTTGCACGCCCACGAATAAAAGGTCCAGAAGCCGCCCTGAAACGTCAAGTATGAACCATTACCCCGCAACCCTGCGGGGTTTTTTAGAATGTTCTTATGCTTGAAACGCAGGGGAGTCAGGAAGCCCGTTCACCCAGTGGACTGAAACAGAGTTTTGGTGTGCTCAGGGACGCCGTGCAGGCTTTTTCCGTGGACAATGTACCGCGCATGGGGGCTGCGCTGGCCTACCACACCATCTTCACCATTGGCCCCCTTTTGATCCTTGCTGTGGGCATTGCGGGTCTCTTTCTGGAGGCCGAGAGCATCAAGCAGAATTTCATCAACCAGATCTCTGAGAATTTTGGATCCAATTTTGCAGAGAGTGTGCGCAGCGTGCTGGAGCTCACCAGCAAATCTGGAACCCCGGCCACCATTTCGGGGGTCCTGATTTTGCTCTGGACGGCTTCCAATTTTTTCATGCACCTGCAAGATGCCCTCAACACCATCTGGGACATCAAGCCCAAGCACCTGGACATCCTGCATCTGGTGGTGGGTCGCCTGATGTCGGCCATTCTGGCCATTGTGATGGGACTTCTGATGGTGGCCTTCCTGACAGGTACGGTTTATGTGAATGCTTTTGCAGAACAGCATTTTGGCATGATTCCTTATGCCACGGTGCTGCTGAAACTGGGCAGCACCGTGCTGAGCATCCTGGTTTTTACCCTGCTTTTTGGGGTTCTGTACCGTTTTTTGCCCAACATCCGCCTGTCCTGGCAGGATGTGAGTTTTGGGGCCGGGATCACGGCCATGCTGTTTGTGCTGGGACAGTACGGGATCAGCCTTTACATTGCCCGCTTTTCTCCAGCAGGCACGTTTGGAGCAGCTGGGACACTGGTGGTGTTCATGCTGTGGGTGTATTTCAGTGCCCAGCTGTTCTTTTTTGGGGCAGAGGTGACCTGGGCCTACAGCAACAAATTTGGCACCATTGCGGCCAAAACCGCTGCCCGGCAGGCCCGTGAAAAAGCCCTGGAGATTCTGGAACCTGTCCCTGTCAGCAAGACCCTGCCCCCCATGAGTCGGGCCACGTTCAGTGTTGCAGGTTTTCTGGGTGGGATCATGCTGATGTTGCTGGCCATTCCAGCCGTGCTGGTGTTTGGGGTGAAGCGCATGTTTCAGCGCAGATGACCCATACTGGGAAACATGATGCAGCCTGCTGAACAGGGCACCCACCGCATGGCCGAGGTGATGGCTGTGCTGTCCAGGGCCACCGATCTGGGCATGGGACAGCCTCTGGATTTTGCAATGTGCAGTTGCGTGCTGTCGGTGCGCCTGGGAGAGGCGCTGGGCCTGTCTGCTGCAGATTTGCAGGCGATTTATTATCAGGCCCTGATGCGGTACATCGGCTGCAATGTGGACACCCAGTTGCTGTCCGCCATTGTCGGTGACGAGATGGCCTTCAGAAGTGATTTTGCCCACATCGACACCATCGACACCCTGGCCTTGCTGCAGACCCTCACCCGGGCCGTGGGAAGAACCCACCCAGAGCGCTCAGGGCTGGCCCTGTGGTCCACCGTGGCAAGGGGCATGCTGCATTTGCCTGCGGTGCGGGCCAGTTTTGCCGGGCACTGTGAGGTGGCCCAGCGTCTGGCCACCCGGCTGGGGTTTGCTGCCCCCACCATTGAGGCGCTGGGGCAACTTTATGAGCGCTGGGACGGGCAGGGGGTTCCCAGAGGTCTGAAAGGGGAGGCCATTTCTGTGGCGGTGCAGGTGGTGACAATGGCCCAGGACATGCTGATTTTTCATCGGCTGGACGGGCCAGAAGCTGCTGTGCGGCAGGCAAAAGCCCGTTCTGGCAAAGCCTATGCTCCCAGGGTGGTGGAGGTGTTCTGTGCCCGGGCAGACCGCTTGCTGTCTTCGGTTGGCCCTGATCTGGCCTGGTCTGAAGTGCTGAACCTGGAGCCTGGACCCAGCATCACCCTCACCGAAAAGCAGTTCACAGAGGCCTGCACAGCACTGGCAGACTTCGTGGACATCAAATCCCCTTTCACCCTGGGGCATTCCAGTGGCATTGCTGCACTTGCTGTGAAGGCTGCACAGCACCTGAAATGGCCTGTGCAGGACCAGCACCTGATTCAGCGTGCTGCTCTGGTGCATGACCTGGGTCGCACCGGGGTTTCGGCAGGCATCTGGGACAAACCCGGTTCCCTGAACGAGCAGGAATGGGAACAGGTGAGGTTGCACCCCTACCACACCGAACGCATCCTCAGCCGTTCAGGGCTTTTTGCACCCCTTTCCCGCATTGCTGCGTCCCACCATGAGCGCTGTGATGGCTCTGGATACCACAAAGGGATGGACCTGCAGGACCTGCCTTCCCAGGTGCTTGCTGCTGCAGATGTGTACCACGCCCTCACCGAGAACCGGTCACACCGCAAAGCTTTTGTTGCAGGGCAGGCGGCTGAAATGCTGGAAAAGCTGGCAAAACAAGGGCAGCTGGAAAAAACCAGCGTTGCAGCCATCCTGAAAGCTGCAGGCCACCAGACCGCCCTGCAGGGCCGCACGCCCCTCAGTGACCGTGAGCTGGAAGTGCTGAAACTGCTGGCCCAGGGGCACACCACCAAAAAAGTGGCCCTGGAGCTGGGCATCTCTCCCAAGACTGCAGACCACCACATCCAGCACATCTACACCAAGATTGGGGTGTCCACCCGTGCCGGAGCCACCCTGTACGCCATGGAGCAGCGTTTGCTGTCCTGACCCTGCATGGGGAGAACTCCCGATGTTTGAAAAAGGGCATCCTCCTACACTGAAGGCACAAAATCACCTTCAGGAGGAACACCATGACTGTTGAAACTGTCACGCAGGAAGCCATTGCACACAACACCTCAGCCACCATCCCAGAGCAGAACAAAGTCATGGTGCAGCGCTGGGTGGAAGAGGGCTGGAACCAGGGCAACCTGGCTCTGGTTCAGGAAATGTACGCTTCCGAATATGCCCTGCATGACCCCACCGAACCCAACCTGCAAGGCATCCCTGCGTTTCAGGCTTTTGTGCAGGGTTTACGCAGCGCATTCCCGGATTTTCACATGGTCCTGCAGGACCTCACAGCAGAAGAGGATCGGGTGGTCTGGCGTTTCACGGTGACCGCCACCCACCTGGGCTTTCTGAAACAGGTTCCTCCCACCGGAAAAGCCGTACAAATCACTGGTCTTGTGCAGAGCCGTTTTGAAAATGGCCTCTGGAAAGAAGACCACAGCCAGTGGGATGTGCTGGGCATGCTGCAACAGATCGGGGTGATACCTCTGTTCTGAACTTCTGTCCTGAAGGCCTGCAGTGGAACTTTTTCACCTGCTGCTTCGTACAATGAAGCATGTTCACCCAGTTTCTGGCCAAGGTTGGCATTGGTGCCGCCCAGATTGACACCCAGCTCAGCAAAAACACTTTTTATCCCGGCGAAATTGCAGAAGGACGCATCGTGGTGCGCGGAGGCAGTGCCGCCCAGGAGATTGAATACATCAAACTGCAGGTGTGCAGCCAGTACAAAAGCGACGACAGCACGGTGATTGCCGTGCTGTCAGAAACCGTGGTCTCTGAACGTTTTGTGATTCAGCCTGGAGAGACCCGCACTTTCCCCCTGCAATTGCAAATTCCCTATACGGTGCCCCTGAGTTACTACAACACACCGGTGTGGCTTTACACGGCAGCGGCCATCTCTGCAGCCATTGATCCCAAAGACAATGACCGTCTCAACATTGCCCCCAGTCCTTTGCAGGCCGCCGTTCTGGAAGCCCTCACCACCCTGGGTTTCCACCTGAAAGCTTCCCAGTACGAGTTTGAAGACCACAAGCACCACAGGCCCTTGCAGGAACTGGAGTTCCAGCCTGCGCCCGAATTCAGGGGCAGGATGAAAGAACTGGAAGTGGTGTTTTTGCCTGCTGAACACCACCTGGATGTGCTGCTGGAAGTGGACCGCAAGGCCAGAGGCATCTCCCGACTGTTCACCAGTGAAGTGGAAAGCAAAGGGCTCTGGCGCGTCACCCCTGAGATGAAAGGCAACCTCGGACCGTTGCTGCACCAGAAAATTCAGAATTTGCTCTGATCTTTTCAGGCCTCCTCTTTCTGGAGGAGGTCTGTTTTTTGAGGCCCCAACATGACCCGCAGGGAATCGAGCATCGAATACAGCCACCGTCCAGCCATTGGCAATGAAGCCCTCAACGCCCTGTTTTTTGCAGCCTGGGAGGGACACCAGAAGGTGGATTTTGCGTCCATTTTGCAAAGAAGCCTGACTTATGTGTGCGCCCACAGGGCAGGTCAGCTGGTGGGTTTTGTGAATGTGGCCTGGGATGGGGGGGTGCATGCCTTCTTGCTGGACACCACCGTGCACCCTGAGTTCCAGCGTCAGGGCATCGGGCAGGAACTGGTGAGGCTTGCAGCACAGGTGGCCCGGGAGCAGGGCTGCCACTGGCTGCATGTGGACTTTGAGCCGCATCTGGAAGCGTTTTATCGGGGATGTGGGTTTCAGGACACATGGGCAGGCTTGCTGAACCTGCAGAAACCTGATGGGGGTGTCTAAATCACTTCACCTGCACATCACACAGCTTTGCTACCCTGAGAACACATGCAAGTGACGGCTTCGCTGAACATTATTTTCTAGGGCAACAGGTTGAAACCCTGTTGCCTTCACCTACCTGCAAAGGTAGGTTTCTTTTTGCTCCGGCACGCCCCGAAAGGACGCACCCATGACCGCAATGACCCTTGTTCACCTCAGAACCCTGCAACCCGCCGACCTGCCCGCCTACCACACCCTGATGCGGCATGCCCTGGAGGAACATTCCCGTGCCATTGGGATCAGCCCGGAAGAATGGGATCTGATCACCCTGGAAGCCCTGCAAAAGCATCTGGAAGACCTGTCAGGCACCATTCTGGTTGCAGAGAATGAAGAAGGACTGGTGGCCACTGTGCGCTGTCAGGTGCACCAGCAGGTGTCCAAGAAAGCCCACAAGGGGCATGTTTCCTGGATGTATGTGCTGCCCGAGTACCGCAGGGAAGGCCTGGCCACCCAGTTGCTGGACCACCTGACCGACTGGGCCAGAGCAGAGGGTCTGGAATGGCTGAACATCACCGTCACGGTGGGACAGACCGAAGCCCAGAAATTCTACCGGGCGTTTGGCTTTGAAATCTGGGGCTATGAAACCCATGGCCTCAAACTGGAAACCGAACTGGGCACCGAATATTTTGATCTGGAGCACCTGCAGTACAAACTTTCCAAAAAGCCACTGAAGTAAACCCTATTAAGCCAGATGGGGGAGAGCAGAGGTCTCTTTCCCCCTGCCAGATGAGGCTGTTGTGCGGTCATCACCTCCTTTAAAATGAACAGATGCGTGACCAGAGCTGGATTGACACTTTGTTCCCCAGAAATGCAGAACGGACCCTTCCCTGGCCGGACTTGCCCGATGCCGTGACCCTGTACCGCCCGGTTGGGCTCAGGGAACTGGAGCTCATTCAGGACACGGGATACCAGGCTTACCCGCCCAGGTTGCCCGACCAGCCCATTTTCTATCCGGTGCTCAATTTTGAATATGCAGAAGAAATTGCCCGGGACTGGAACACAAAAATGAACTCCCACTGTGGTTTTGTGACGGCGTTCGAGGTGCCCGGTGCCTTCATCACCCGCTACGAGATCCAGATTGTCGGGGACCGCTACCATCAGGAGCTGTGGATTCCCGCCGAGGAACTTGATGAGGTGAATGGCCAGATTCTGGGCCAGATTCGGGTGCTCAGCGCTTATTACGGCGAGGGGTTTGAGGGGAAGCTTGACCCTCAGACAGGGTATCCGGTGGGAATCACATTCTGAAAACCCCGATTTGAAATAAAGAAAGGCGCACCCAGAGTGCGCCTTTTTGTTTTGAGATGTCTTTAGAGGATGATCTGGTTGCCCAGAATCTTTCCGGTCAGCCAGAAATTCCCCTGCACGATGTTTCCGGGCTGCAAATCGCTGTACAGCAAATCCGGGTGGATGATCACATCGTATTCACCTCCCAGGGTTTTCACCACAGCATGGTGGAAGGTTTCCTGGGTGACTGGATTGGTGATGGTGAAGGCGTACTGTACGGTTCCTGTGAACATCCCATATGGCTGCTCTCTGTCCCCAAACAGACCGGAAGGAATGAAGGACTCGGTGGCAAAGGCAGGTCCTGATTCCCTGGCCTCCTGATAATGTTTCTCGTTGGTGTAGACCTTGAGGTCGTGGGCAAAGGCCGCCACCTGCACCCGGTGGATGCTGGGCAGCATCATGCGGGCATGCACCAGAAAATCCGGACAGTCAAACAGCAGGGGGTATTCTCCATCCTCGGGACCGGTTTGTGCCCCTGCCCAGGCGTAGTAGGCTCCATCCAGGTCCTGCGGATCACTGGTGACCTTGCGGGTCAGGCCCATGCTGAGGCGTGAACGGCCCGAAAAATGCGGGTTGAGCCCGATGAAAACATTGTTCTGATCCAGTTGACCCCAGAGTTCAATGCCGCTCCCCACATTCCAGAAAATGTATTTCCCCTGGGTGGTCTGGATCTGCTGGCCTTTCTGGTGGGTCATCTGGGCCAGTTTGATGAAATCCTCCTGGGAGAAGATGGGAAAACCAATGGCCTGAAAGTGGTTCGTCATATGAATCCAGAATAGGCAAGGAGCATCAAAACTGCGTCTGCCACATGAACGGGCATGAATTACGCTGAAGGGCTTATGTGAGGCCCACTTCAATGTTCAAACGCAGCAACCGTTGAACATTCAGGATTTTTAACATCTTTTACAGAGGGGGCTTCCGGTTCTGGAAGGGTCCTTCAATTGAATCCTGAAAGGTCAAGCCATGCAAAAACCAGGTGCTTTGCTGCTGGGGCTGACGGTGCTGCTCACCGCCTGCTCTCAATCTTTGCCGACCCTGAACGCCCCCCAATCCCAGGCGGTGTTCCAGGAGCAGGTTCCACTGCCCATTGAAACCCGTTCACTGCTTGTTTCTCCTGCAGGGGCCACCCTGCGCCCCATGGACCGTTATGTCACCCTGACCGTGGAGGTCTTTGATTCCAATGTGGAAGGCCGCAAGCAGCCTTTCTCGGAGGAACTGGAATGGATCAGCACCCCAAATCTGCAGGTCATCCCCTCAAAAGGTGGCTTGAGTGCCACCGTCAAAAGCCTGAATGGGAATGGCGGTTTTGTGTATGCGAGGGGAAAAACCTCCAGAAAACTGCTGTCCAATCCTGTGACCATCACGGTGGCGGAACCCACGGCAGGAACCGTGACCCTGAGGGACAGTCAGATTGTCTATCCCCTGCCCATCATTCCTGTGGGGGCCACAGCCCAGACCTATCCGCTCAAGCACCTTGATCCAAAGGCAGGCATGATTGGAACCTTCACACAGCAGGAGGTGGGAGATGCCTACCGGGTGCCCTCTGGCAGCCCCAAACCAGAAGGAGTGCTGGAAATCCCCATTGTGGTGTATGGAACACCACCAAAAGTGGGAGAGCGTGTGCTGGGTCTGGAAGGCAAAGCCGTGATGGGCACGGTGCTCTCGGTGCAAACCCGTGGGGATTACAGCCTGGTGCGCCTCAGGCGCGGCCTGGTCACCGAGTACCTGAAAAGCGTGCGCTTCAGTGTGAAGCCTGAAGACACCCGTGGGGATGAGTGGCAGACCGTGATGTTTGGAAATCAGGCATCTGCGAACCAGAACACCATCCAGAAAACGGGAGCCATGGACAATTGCACGCTCACCGTCAGTCAGGGATCCATTGAACCCACCTTCACTCCGATTTTCAGTTTCTCGCCAGATGTGGACCTGGTGATCGAAGACGACACCATCAAAGCCCTGGGCTTTTTTCTGGACGGCAACATCGGGGTGGATGCCAGCATCCTCGCCAAAGCCAAAGTGACAGCAAAAGTCTCCTGCACCCTGTTCGATGACAAGAAAGTCTTCCCAATTTTCGGACTGGTGTCGGTGTTGCTGGCCCCTGCCGCCAAATATGGGGCCAAAATCGACCTGAGTGTGAATGGAGAAGTGGGCACCCAGATCAAACTCAACCTGCGGGCGGAAGCTCCGTTTCATTTTGGTTCAGGTCTGGGCAGCGATCCCCGCTTCACCAACACCCTGGATCCCAAACTGACCGGCAGCATTGACCTGATGAACAACCCCACCCAGGTGAGTGTGGGCACCGAACTGTACGGTTATGGTTATGCCAGGGGGATCTTGCAGGTGGGCGGGGTGGTGGTGGGGGCCATTGAGAACTTCTTCCCCAGTCTGGCCAAGAAACTGGGCAGCATCACCGAAGTGCTGGAACTGGAAGTGATTGATGCCAAAATCGGTCCGGTGGGCAAACTCAACTGGGCCAACGATGCCTACGTCACCGAGCATGAAATGACCCCTTCGACTGCGGTGATCCAGGGTGAATTGCGGGCCAAAGTCCAGATGGATGAGGAGCTCAACACCTTCCTTTCCAAAATTGGATTGAAAAAAATCGGATCCTATGAATTCACCCCCCTGGTGATCCTGCCCCAGCCGCTTTATGCCGCTCCAGAAAAAGACACCCTGTCTGTTTTGCTCAATGGCAGCCCGGTGAATGCTTCCCCCCTGACGGTGAAGGTGGGAGACACATTGGTGCTGAAAGGCCAGGCCAAAATTCCAAAATTTTCCGATGTGCGCTGGTTCAATGTGTATGCAGGCACGGGCTCAGTCTGGCTCAATCCCAACAGCGTGCTGTACCCCAGCGAGCGCCTGACCGGTGTGACCGCCAGTGCAGGCACCCAGCAGGCAGCGTTCCTGACCTCCCAGACCATTTCCATCACCCAGGAGTTGTGTGACAGGATCAACAGCAACGCCAGAATCACCCTGCTCTCCGAAAACAAAATGTTTGATCAGGTGCCCACCTCGGGTTTTGCAGGCAGCGTTCAGGTGAATTGTGATGGCCAGCCACCTCAACCTCCCACGCCTCCGGCTCCGCCACCACCCGCTGGAACCGGAGGCGACCCTCACCTGAAAACCCAGGACGGGACCCTCTACGACCTGCAAAACGTTGGAGAATTTGTGCTGACCAGAGATCCTCTTGATGCTGCAGGGTTTGAAATTCAGGTGCGCACCCAGGCAGGACAGGCTCCCAGCGTGGTCTCCTACAATCAGGCGTTTGCTTTCCGGGTGAATGGAGACCGGGTGGGCATCTATCCTGACGGCATCAAGGTTAATGGTCTGCCTGTGCCGCAGGGAACAGAAGCCCTGCACCTGCCCCATGGAGGGTACCTCAGCATTGAGCAATTTGCAGGCTTCACCCCCAACCGGCTCAGTGTGCACTGGCCAGATGGGTCTTATGCCAGGCTCATCGGGGATGACTTGCGGGTGGTGCCGTCCGGCAGCCGTGCAGCCCGTCTGGTGGGCTTGCTGGGGAACCGCAACAACGACACTTCAGATGATTTCAAATTGCCCAACGGAACTGTGCTGGGACAGCCCAGTGCACAGGACATCCACCGGGTTTTTGGGCATGCCTGGCGCATTGGTCAGCAGGAATCCCTCTTTGATTACGCTGAGGGTCAGACCACTGCAGATTTCACCGATGTGAATTTTCCCCAGGAAATCGTGACCTTCGAGAACCTGAGTGCAGAACGCAAAGCCTATGCCCGTGGGATCTGTTTGCGTGCACCAGAACCCATTTTACCTGCAGAGGTGCTGAACAGCTGCATTTATGATGTGGCCCTCAATCCAGACAGTGCATCCCAGAGGATTTCTGATCCTTACAGGGAACCTTACCTGCAACAGAACTTCCTGGCCGTCTTTCCCAGAACCCTCGAACTGGAACCGGGACGCACCGTGCAACTGACCGCCCAGGCCCTCAGTGCAACAGGTCTGAGCTGGTCTGCCAGTGCCGGGACCATTGCTGGTACGGGCTTGCAGGTCACCTACACTGCCCCCACCACGCCCGGAACTTACACCCTCACTGCCACCCGCAATGGCTTTGCCGTGAACGTGCCTGTGCAGGTCAAAACCTGTGCCAGTTACTGGTGCTACCTGGGCACAGCTTCAGAAAGCCCCGATGGAAAAATGGTGCTGACCCCGGGAACCAGCAACCAGGAAGTGGGCGCTGTGTACAGCAGTGTGCCTCTGGACCTCTCCCGTCCCTTCACCCAGAAATTCAGGTTTGATGTGGGAGAAGACATGTACGCCTCTTGCGGTCTGGCTTACGCCTGGATGACCCAGCGCCCACAAACCCTGGGCACCACAGGATGCGGTCTGGGTGTGGATGGCCTTCCTGAGGGGGTTATGGCTTTTGAAGTGTTCACAGGTTCAGGTTCTCATGGAGACAGCCTGTACATCAAGGTCCTTGCTGACCCAAACATTTTTGGACCTTCCAGGCTGCTGAACTTCTTCCTGTCTGATGGTCAGGAGCACACCCTGGACATCAGCTGGAATCCCTCCACACGCACCATCAAAGGAATTGTTGATGCAGGCCTGCCCAGGATGCAGACGCTGGAATGGTCCGTGCCGCAGAGCATCAACCTGCCCGGCAAAGTTTATGCAGGGTTTTCCTCGGGCACTTCTCTGTCTGCCACCCGCCATGACGTGATCCCGCTTCCTTAAAGTTTCAAGATCAAAATTGTCCAGTTCCAGAGCGCAGGTGAAAGCCTGCGCTTTCTGGCTTTTTCAGTTCTGGACATTCTCTGACGCTTGTGGGTTAGAATATGGACTTGCTGAAACCCGTGATGCCGGGAAGCTTTTAGGAGGTCTTTTATGGCTAGAGTACTGATGATTGGTGCGGGTGGCGTGGGCACCGTGGTGGCCAAGAAATGCGCCCAGAACGACAGCGTGTTCACCGAGCTGATGATTGCCAGCCGGACAAAAGCGAAGTGCGACAAGATTGCAGATGAAATCAAGCAATACTTCCCTGACTCCAAAACCGTTGTGACCACGGCCAAAGTGGATGCAGACAACGTGCCAGAGCTGGTTGCGCTGATCAATGATTACAAACCCGAACTGGTGATCAACGTGGCTTTGCCCTACCAGGACCTCACCATCATGGATGCCTGCCTGGAAACCGGTGTGCACTACCTGGACACCGCCAACTACGAGCCCCGCGATGTGGCCAAGTTCGAGTACTCCTGGCAGTGGGCTTACCGGGAGCGCTTCGAGCAGGCCGGACTGATGGCCCTGCTGGGTTGTGGCTTTGACCCCGGTGCCACCAACGTTTTCACTGCTTACCATGCCAAGCATTACTTCGATGAAATCCACTACCTGGACATCGTGGACTGCAACAACGGCGACCACGGCAAGGCCTTTGCCACCAACTTCAACCCCGAAATCAACATCCGTGAAATCACCGCCAACGGTCGCTACTACGAAAACGGCCAGTGGGTGGAAACCCAGCCCCTGGAAATTGCCCAGGACATCTACTACCCCAAGGTGACCACCCGCAAATCCTACGTGCTGTACCACGAGGAACTCGAATCCCTGGTCATCAACTTCCCCACCATCAAACGTGCCCGCTTCTGGATGACCTTCGGGGAGCAGTACATCAAGCACCTGACCGTGCTGCAGAACATTGGCATGACCAGCATCGAGCCCATCAACTACCAGGGCATGCAGATTGCTCCCCTGGAGTTCCTGAAGGCTGTGCTGCCTGCCCCTGAGAGCCTCAGTGCCGGGTACACCGGGCAGACCTGTATTGGGGTACAGGCCAGAGGCATCAAAAATGGCAAGGAGGTGGTGCACTTTGTCTACAACGTCAAAGACCACGCCGAATGCCACCGCGAAGTGCAGGCCCAGGGGGTGTCTTACACCACTGGCGTTCCTGCCATGATCGGTGCCATGCTGATGATCAACAAAGTCTGGTTCAAAGCAGGCGTGTACAACGTCGAGGAGTTCGACCCCGATCCCTTCATTGCCGAAATGAACAAATGGGGTCTGCCGGTGGATGAACTTGCAGGCATCGAACTGGTGAAGTAAACCACTTTTGATCGTCTAGTTGAAGGCTGAATGCTTAAAGCATTCAGCCTTTATTCTGATGTCATATGACAGAAGCTCAACCCCAGCTGCAGATCAAAAATCCTGCCGAAATTCTTCGCTTATTGCGTGAAATCAGATGTGAAGAGCTTGATCTGTATTTGAATGGTTTGCAAGCTCAGTTTGAGCAGGGCAATCTTGCAGAAGATGATTTCAATAGTGTCTTTTCTGCATTTGATTCTCAGTTCAAGACGCTGGGACAGATGTTGTCCCGCTGGGTAGAGCGCATGCCTCACTCATACGCTGCACGGTTGGCGCAAGCCAGATGGCTTCTGGGGCAAGCTTGGCTGTATAGGGGTGGAGCAACGTTCAATCATGTTTCAGACCGGGGAAGAAGGGGCTTGCACCATTTCTTGCAGCTTGCCCGTCAGGCTGCAGAAGCCAGCCTTAACCTGACGGCCAGACCGTTGTTGTCTTATGTGCTGTTGGGACATGTGCAACATGTCCATGGAAACAGACTGTCTGTGCAGGACATTCAAAAACAGCAATTTCCTGAGTGGTACCAGCAAGGGATTGAGGTGCATCCTCGGAGCTTGCTGTTGCGTGTTACCTTGTTGAACACCCTGCGGCAGGAATGGGGCGGCTCCAGAGATCACATGTTTCATTTCATTGAAGCCCAGCAGGACAAGCTGCAACGAGAAGACCTCTACTTGTTGTGGGGAGAGTTTCATGCCAATCTTTCCCACCACCTGTTTCATTTCCAGAACAATGTTCCTGAAGCACTGAAGGCCATAGAAGAGGCCATTCCATACCACACAAGGTTTTATTACAGCAAGGTGTATTATTTGCACTTCGTGAATGAACCCCAGGCACTGGCCTTGTTGGAAGAGCGCATGGATCTGGACAGGGACACCATCAGGCGGCAGACCATTGGCAAGGCAGAGTATCTGGCAGATGAGGTGCTGGAAAAGAAAAATTCCCTGTCCAGAAAAATGTTTGAGTACCTGAGCTGGCGAGCAGAAGATGGCGACCTGGAAGCCCTGCCCATGCTGGGGCAGGCCCTAGTGAATGATCAAGCGATGGATCCACAACACCCACCTCACTTCTGGTTGGAATGGGCACTGAATGAGGGAGCTGTACAAGCAGGCAAGGTGTATGCCGAATACTTGCGAGACAAATCGGATGGGCTTAAAGAATCCTTCCAGGTGAGAATGCGCAAAGTGCTGGTCACAGCAGACCAGGGAAGTGATTATTGCGCCCATCTGGTTTATCGGTTTTTTGGATGGTACCGGAAAGTTTTCCAATTGCATCCACATCAGAGGTTTCATTACCTCTATCTGGCTGCAGATGCAGGACATGGAAAGGCCTGTTTGAAACTGGGCAACTTGCTGAAATCGGGTCGTCTGGCTTTTGATGATCAGGGCAGACTGGTGCCTCATCGTGGAAAAGCATCACCAGATGATCTGGAATATGCAGAATACCTGCTGCATCGTCCCAGACTCAACCTGCACCTGCCCTGGTATGGAAAAGCCATGTTGGGTTTTATGGAAAGCGTTTCTTCATTGTCCTGGTGGGGGTTTCATCAAGCAGCTCTGGAAGAAGAACAAGAAGAAAAGGAAAAAATCAAGCCAGCAAAATGGAAAAAGTGGCTTGAATACTGGTGGGTGTTGTTGGTGGCTTCTGTGGTTCTGCGGTTTCTGTCTCATTTTTTCTCTTGAGAAAGCACAAAAGCTGATGGTTCTCAACCCTGGACGGTGTATCCTCTTTAGGATGAGCAGCGAGATTTTCCCCGTCGAAAACATCCCTTTTGACCAGATGCCCAGCCCCTGTTTTGTGCTGGATGAATCCCGTCTGAAACACAACCTGGAAATCCTCAAGCGTGTGCAGGACGAATCTGGTGCCCACATCATCTGTGCTTTAAAAGGCTACAGCATGTGGAGCACTTTCCCGATGGTGCGGCAGTACCTGTATGGAGCCACCGCCAGTTCCCTCAACGAGGCCTTGCTGGCGAAACACGAGATGGGCAAGGAAGTGCACGTGTACGTCCCGGCCTACAGCGACGATGAATTTCCCGAAATTCTGGACCTTGCAGACCACATCACCTTCAACACCTTCACCCAGTGGGAGAGATTTAAAGGTCAGGTGGAGGCGTACAAAGAGCGCACCGGCAAGCACATTGGCTGTGCCATCCGTATCAACCCCGAGTACAGCGAAAACAAGGTGCCCCTTTACGATCCCTGCGTGCCTTTTTCCCGTCTGGGGGTAACCCGCAGCCATTTCCGCGAAGACTTGCTGGAAGGCATTGATGGGCTGCATTTTCACACCCTGAGCGCCAAGAACAGCGACACCCTGGAGCGCACCCTGAAAGCCGTTGAGGAGAAATTTGGGGATTTGTTGCCCAGCATGAAATGGGTGAATTTCGGTGGAGGCCACCACATCACCAACAAGAATTACGATGTGGAACGCCTGATCCGGGTGGTCAAGGCCTTCCGGGAGAAGTGGGATGTGGATGTGATCCTGGAACCCGGTGAAGCGGTGGGCTGGCAAACCGGGTGGCTGGTGTCCAGCGTGCTGGACGCTTTCGACAATGGCATGAACCTGGCCATGCTGGATGTCAGCGTTTCGGCCCACATGCCCGACTGCCTGGAGATGCCTTACCGCCCGGACATCCTGAATGCAGATGAACCTGGCGTCAAAGCCCACACTTACCGTCTGGGTGGGGGCACCTGTCTGGCTGGAGACATCATCGGGGATTATTCTTTTGACCAGCCACTGCAGGTGGGCTCCAGGGTGGTTTTTGAAGACATGATCCATTACACCATGGTGAAAACCACCTTCTTCAATGGGGTCAAGCACCCCAGCATCGGGATCTGGACGCTGGAGGGCGAGTTTAAGCTGGTCAAGCATTTCAGCTACGAGGAATTCAGGGCCAAATTGAGCTGAAGTTGGACGTTTCAAAGACCTTCACCTCAGGGTGGAGGTCTTTTTGTATGCTTGAATCCATGAAAATCCATGTTTTAATTGTTGCTGTATTGGGTGTTGCCACCCTGGCCCAGGCCCAGACCGGGCAAACCTCCCAGCAAACCACAGCCAGCAAAGTTGTTCTCAAGAAAATCAAAACCGAGAAGAGCAGCGCAGGAACCATCACATTTTATGAAGATGCCAGCAACACAGGGGTGATTCACGCCACAGATCCAGTGAATTATCCCTTTTATCCTCCGGTGATGGGATTGCATCATCCAACCTGGGCCAATTGCGGCATTTACCTGAAAACCATTGATGCCCGTATGGCCTTGCACAGCCTGGAGCACGGAGCCCTTTGGGTGACCTTCAAACCCACCACCGAGGCCAGAAAACTGGCTTTCCTGCAAACCCTGGTGAAAGGGAACCCTTACCGCCTGATGTCCCTGGAAGCCAGACAGACTGCCGATGTGGTGCTGACGGTGTGGGGGGTGCAACTGGTGGTCAGCACATGGGATGAGAAGGCCATCAAGGACTTTGCAGACCAATACACCAATGGTCCCACCACCCCTGAACCAGGTGCACCCTGTTCAGGTGGCGTCAAACCTTAAAGCAAAACACCAGACAAGAAACTGGGCTGCTGGCCCAGTTTCTTGTCTGGAAAGTTTCTGGTTTTCAGTACTGGATCTTGTTCTGGCTTTCCTGCCAGGCTTTGAAGGCTTTCAGGCCTTCTTCACGGGCTTCCTGAATCATGGGAAGCCTGCGGTCCTCTATGGGACGTGCGAACTCCTGATAGATGAATTCATCATCGAAGTCAATTTCTGCGGCATCTGCCTGGGTGCAGGCATAATAAATTTTGTCCAGTCTGGCCCAGTAAATCGCCCCCAGGCACATCGGGCAGGGTTCGCAACTGGTGTAGATTTCACATCCAGAGAGGTCAAAGGTGCCCAGGATTTTGGCGGCTTCCCGGATGGCAGTCACTTCAGCATGGGCGGTGGGGTCGGGGGTGGTGGTGACCAGGTTCATCCCACGGGCAATGACTTTTCCCTCCTTGACAATCACAGCCCCAAAGGGCCCACCTCTGCCGCTGCGCACATTGTGCAGTGCGATTTCTCCAGCTTCCTGCATGAATTCACTCATGGTTTCCTCCATGAAACACCCCGGGGCACAGGACCGCGCCCCCTGTTCGGGGTGCGCGTGGTTGGTCCTCTGGGCCCTCTGGTTATCCACGCAGAACAGTGAGCGCCTTTATTTTAACAGAAGGTTTGCTTGCAGAAGGGGCAGCTCAAAAGTCACACACATCATCATCCCATCAAAAACAGCCCATTAGACTGGGCCATGAAGTCAAAAGTGTATTACGGCTGGATTGTGGTGTTGGTGACGGCCCTGGTGGCCCTGTATGCTGCAGGAGCCAGATCTTCTCCCGGCGTGTTCTTGCTGCCCATGCAAGACGATACAGGCTGGAGCAAGGCCACCCTGTCTTTTGCCGTTTCCATCGGTCTGGTGATGCTGGGTCTGGGAGGTCCCATCAGTGGGTTCCTGATTGACCGTCATGGTCCCAGGCGCATCACCCTGATTGGACTCTTGCTGACCTCCCTCAGTTTTGGGGTCAGCAGCCTGACCCACACCGTCTGGCAACTGGATCTGTTCTGGGGGTTCTTCAGTGGTCTGGGCACTGGATTGATTGGCAGTGTGCTGGGGGCCACCGTAGCAGCCCGCTGGTTCGTGGCCAGGAGGGGGCTGGTCACAGGCATTTTTGGGGCCAGCATGAGTGCGGGCCAATTGATATTTGTGCCGCTGCTTTCTGTGCTGGTGGCCCAATTTGGCTGGAGGGAAAGCAGCCTGATCATTGGAGGTCTGGCCCTTTTGCTGTTGCTGCCCACACTGTTTTTCCTGAAAGACGAGCCGCAGGAGGTGGGCCTCCTGCCGTTTGGGGCCACTCCGGGTCAGGAACAGACCAGAAACCGCCCGGATCCCACCGTGATGGGAAAAGCCGTCCGAACGCTGGACTTCTGGCTGCTGTGCGCCACGTTTTGCGTGTGTGGTGCAACTTCAAACGGCATCATCGGCACGCATTTCATTGCCCACCAGCATGACCATGGCATTGCTGCAGGTGTGGCAGCAGGCTACCTGGCCCTGATGGGGGCCTTCAATTTCATCGGGACCATTGCTTCAGGCTGGCTCACAGACCGGTTTGATCCCAGAAAATTGTTGTGCACTTACTACATCTTCCGTGGGGCATCTCTGTTTTTGCTGCCCTATGTGGAATCCAGCTTTGGAATTGGGGTGTTTGCAGTGCTCTTTGGGCTGGATTACATTGCCACAGTCCCTCCCACCACTGCATTGGTGGCAGACCGTTTTGGACGGGCCAACGTGGGCACTGTGTATGGCTGGGTGTTCTGTGCCCACCAGATCGGTGCTGCGGTGGCGGCCTGGGCAGGAGGAAGTGTCAGGGATGCGCTGGGCAGTTATGCTCTGGCTTTCCTGTTTGCCGGAGGGATTGCCTTGCTGGGAGGCCTGCTCTCACTGGGCATCCGCCGGGTTCCACAGCCCCTCAAGGCTTAAACCCATGGCCTGAACGATCACGGAAAAATCGGCTTCGCTGATTTCAAAGTGTCCAAGCCTGAGCTGGAATCCCCAGTTGCCCCGCGTGAACTTTAGCTTTGGTTTGAGTTGTTGAATGGACACTGGAGTGACCTCCAGGTAACGCACATCTTTGCGGTAAGGCTGAAAATCCGGGTTCATTTCCACCTGATAGGCTTGATCTCCCTGAACCTGCCCCAGGGCTGTGAACTGTTGCAAGGTTTCTCCATCCGGGTAAGTGGTTTTTGGAGAGTAGTACACCAGAAAATCCCCTTGCTGCATCTTTTTGAGGGGGGCCTGTTTGCCATGGCACACCTGACAGAAACCGCCCTCCACACCTCTCAAAACATGTTGCTGGGAAACCACACCAATCCAGTATCGGGTCATGGAAATATTATAAGTGTACTTACTATATTAAAAACACAGCCAGATGACTTACCCCATGTGAAGTGGGGTCTGTGGTGCAGATCGAGACCACAAAAAAGCCTCCACAAAGGAGGCTGAAAAGTCACACCCAGATCCTCAAACAGGAACAGGGAAGGGGAGGGTGCCCTCGTAAATCGAGCGTCCCACGATGGCCCCCTCGATGCCCAGTTCTCGCAGCAGGGCCACATCGTGAACGTCACGCACACCGCCACCCACGATCAGTTCTTCCGTCCAGGCCTGACGAACCCGCACCATCAACTCCCGGTCCAGACCTTTCAGGGTGCCGTCTCTGGAAACATCGGTGAAGATCAGGGTTTGCAGTCCCCTCCGGCCCATGTCCTGACAGAGGGTTTCAATGGAAACATCGCTGCTGGTGCCCCATCCGGCCACAGCCACAAAGCCACCTTTGGCATCCAGGCTGACCACCACGCGCTCGGCTCCGAAAGCTGCAATCAACTGGCTGACCAGCTCAGGGTTTTTGATGGCAGCTGTGCCAATCACCACCCTTTTGACGCCACCTTCCAGCAGGGCCTGGGCGGTTTCAAAATTGCGAATGCCGCCCCCCACCTCCACGGGAACCCCGAGGGTGCGGGTGATCTCGAAGATGATGGCTTTGTTTTCGCCACGCCCGGTGGCTGCATCCAGATCCACCAGGTGAACCAGGGGGGCACCCAGTTTGACCCAGTGCTGCGCAGCTTCCAGAGGGCTGTTGAAATAAACCGTTTCCTGATCGGGGTCACCTTCGTAAAGGCGGACCGCCCGACCCGATTGAATGTCCACACAGGGAATAACCAGACTCACGCCATCAGTATAAAACCCCATGCTTTTGCAGGGTGGGTTTGTGTAGAGTACCTGCATGAGGCAAAATAAATAAGAACTTTATGAAACTTTTTGCGGGCCTCAGTCTGGTGCTCAGCACCCTCATCACCTGGGTGTTGATGCTCACCCATCAACCTGCTGCTTCCCTGAGCACCACCCCACTGTTTTCCTTTCGCACCCTGAAAAGCCCACTGTCTCCAGTGCAAATTCAGATGTTGGAGGCTTTGCGTGCAGAGGACATGCAGGTGGAGGCCCTGATGTTTACGGGCACACAGCAACACGTGCTTTTGAATGTTTCCAGCCTGGGGAAATTTTCCTGGCTGCAAGAAGAAACCCCTGCCCAGCGCAATGCACTGGCTGCCCAGCGCATTCGTCCCCTCATGCAACAGGTCTGGCAGGCTGCGCAGTGGCAACTGGCCCAGGACGGCATCAACATCAACCAGATCAAAACCCTGGGTTTGTGGTACGCCAGAGATTCTGGACGTGTGGAAATCAGCAATGCACTGTCTCAGTGGGGGTTGTGAATGAGAAAAAACACCGTGATTGCCCTTTGTGTGGTGATTGTGCTGCTGGCCCTGGGCATGCAACGCATGGGCGCTGACCTCGTTCAGGCAGTCCCAAAGCTCAGTGAACAGACCCTCACCACCACCCTTGCAGACCTGAAAACCCATTTTGCTGCTCGGGATGCCACCATCAGGACTCCAGGCAAGACCGTGGTGGTGATCCTGACCGAGCCAGCCGCTTTGCCTGCTGAGCCAGATCTGGCCTGGCTGAAAGCTTATTTTTTGCAGTGGGCAGATTTCCAGTCTTTTCAGAAGTATGAATTGCGTTATGAGAAAGCTGGAACCAAAGGGCAGTTCCTGGGCGATTTGAGGCCTTAAAGATGGGTGGGCTCTGTGCCTCAAAACTGAATTTAAACTGAAGATTTGCTGAACTATTACTGAATTATGTCTAGAAGAGGTAAGAACAGCAGAAGAGGGATTTCTTACAATTCAATTACCACGTCAGGCTCGGAGAAGTGTTTCATCACGCCGAGAGAAAGGCCAGAGCATGGAGTTTGAACCTTCCCTTAATGCCCTCTCCATGGAGTTGTTTGACCGGGTTGCAGAATCCCTGTGGCAGCTCTTCCTCACCGAACTGCCCACCCTGGACATGGGTGCACAGGACTACAACGAACTGTTGATCCTGAACCCCCATCTGGAAACCAAGATCAACCAGCTGATGGCTGACCTCAACTACACCCCCACTTACTTTCAGGGGTGCTGGGCGTGGGTGATTGCCAAAGGCCCCTGGCCCACCGCCAAAGGCTGGCCTGGTGGCATCGAAACCGCATCACAGGCCTGGGAGTTCTGGCACAGAACCCGTGGCTGGTCTTCAGACATGAACCACCTGGAAGAAGCCCGTGCCCTCAAGGCTGTGCTGGATCGCCGCAACGCCGCTTGAATTTAAACACCACAACAGGCTCTGGACTTTTCCGGAGCCTGTTTTTTTGATTTTCATCCGTGGTGCTGTCAGCAAACAAGGGAAAACCCCTTCTGAAAAGAAGGGGTCTGTGTGGTGCCGAAGAGGGGACTTGAACCCCTACGCCCGTGAAGGCGCTAGTCCCTGAAACTAGTGCGTCTACCAATTCCGCCACCTCGGCTCAGGTGAGAGATAGAATATGCGATTTTTCGCCAATCGTCAAATGCTGGTCTACAAGATGCCGCTGAAGCCTGTGTGACACCTCTGCTGTCAGCAAACAAGGGAAAACCCCTTCTGAAAAGAAGGGGTCTGTGTGGTGCCGAAGAGGGGACTTGAACCCCTACGCCCGTGAAGGCGCTAGTCCCTGAAACTAGTGCGTCTACCAATTCCGCCACCTCGGCTCAGGCGAGAGATAGAATATGCGATTTTTCGCCAATCGTCAAGGGGGCGGGGCCTCTGGCTGGACATGGGTGTTTTTTTGACGTGCAGAAAGTTGAAAAGCCTGCAGTAGAGCATGGTTTCCTGAGGTAGGCCATCTGGCTTATTCGGGCAACAAGAGCAGGTTCTGGAAAAAAAGTTTTGAACATCCTGCCTTCAGGTCCAGATTTCCGGTGCACCAGCGCATGAATCTTGAGCAACACACTGTGAAGTCTAATCCCCAGCCTGTAAACTGTGAATCATGTTTGAGTCGTTAGGGAAGAAACTCCAGGACATTCTGGACAATGTACGTCAGCAGGGCCGCCTGACCGAACCCCAGGTGAAAGCTGCCATGCGCGAAATTCGCATGGCTTTGCTGGAAGCAGATGTCAACTTCAATGTGGCCAAGGACTTTGTGGCCCGTGTCTCCGAAAAAGCAGTGGGTCAGGATGTGCTGACCAGCCTCAACGCTGGCCAGCAGGTGGTCAAGATCGTTCATGATGAACTGATCGAAACCCTTGGGGGCAGTGCCCAGCAACCCCAGTTGAAAACCGACAGCAACGTGTGGTTCATGGTGGGCCTGCAGGGCGCAGGGAAGACCACCTCCACAGGCAAGCTGGCAGCCTACTACAAAGGCAAGGGCCGCCGGGTGCTGCTGGTGGCTGCCGACACCCAGCGTCCTGCTGCCCGTGAACAGCTCAAGGTGCTGGGCAATCAGGTGGGTGTGCCGGTACTGGAAGTGCACGACAATGAATCTCCAGCCGTCACCCAGCAACGCCTGAAAGAGTACCTGCAAAAAGATTTTCGGGATCTGGTCATTGTGGACACCGCAGGCCGCTTGCAGATCGACGAGAACCTGATGGACCAGCTGGCAGACCTCAAAACCGCTCTGAACCCCACGGAGACCCTGCTGGTGGTGGATGCCATGACCGGTCAGGAAGCCCTCAATGTGGCCGAAACCTTCGACAAACGGGTGAGCCTGTCTGGTTTGATCATCACCAAGATGGACGGGGATGCCCGTGGCGGTGCAGCCCTCTCTGCCCGTTCTGTGACTGGAAAACCCATCTACTTTGCCGGGGTCAGTGAAAAAATCACGGGTCTGGAGCCCTTCTATCCGGACCGGGTGGCCAGCCGCATTCTGGGCATGGGGGATGTGCTCACCCTGATTGAGCGTGCCCAGCAGGCCGAACTCTCGGCCATGGACCCCAACAAGAAGCTCACCGAGTTTGACCTGGAAGACCTGCTCATGCAGATGAAAAACCTGCGCAAGATGGGACCGCTGGGAGACATCATGAAGCTGATTCCTGGCATGAGCAAAATGCTGCCAGAAGGTTTCAATGTGGATGAAAAGCAACTCAAGCAGATTGAGGCGATCATCCAGTCCATGACCCTCAGAGAGCGTCGGGATCCCAAAGTCATCAATGGACAGCGGCGCAAACGCATTGCTGCAGGATCCGGGCGCACAGTGCAGGAAGTCAACCGCCTGCTCAAAATGCACGACCAGATGAAGGACATGATGAAGGTCATGCAGCGCATGGGGATGGGCAAGGGCGGCAAAGGCATGAAAGGGATGCCCAAAATGCCTTTCGGCAAATAAGGCTGGCGTTGATGCAGAAGGCGGGGTTGCTCCCGCCTCTTTTTTGTGGATTTTTTTATGGATCGGATCTGGGGTCTGTTAAACTGAGGATGATGTCCAAAACAAAAACCATCATGGAACATCTGTCCCTGGACCCGATTCTGGGAACGGTCATTGAAAAAGTGGGACCCCCACCCGAAGTGCTGAAATCCAGACATGACCGTCCATTTACGGTGCTGGCCAGTTCTGTGATTGGCCAGCAGCTTTCTGGAAAAGCAGCAGATGCCATCGAGAAGCGTGTGGTGGCCCTGACAGGAGGGTTGCTTCCTGAACTGCTGGTTCCCCACACCGTGGAAGCCCTCAGGGCCTGTGGTCTCTCCAATGCCAAAGCCAGAACCCTGCATGCCCTCAGTACGGCTGTTCTGGATGGCCGGGTGAATTTTGATGCGCTGGAACCTCTTTCCAACGAAGAGATCATTGAGCAATTGCTGCCCATCTGGGGCATCGGGCGCTGGACGGTGGAAATGTTCCTGATGTTTGGTCTGGGCAGGGAAGACATTTACTCTCTGGGTGATGGAGCATTGAAACGGGCCTTCTCCAACCTGTATGGTGAATCCAGCCTGGATGAAGTCACTGGTCGCTGGAGCCCATACCGCAGTTATGCCAGCTGGTACCTGTGGAGAACCCTGTAAACCCAACCCACCCACAGGGATTGCAGAGGAGGATGGTATGAAATACGTGCTGTATCAGGAATTCCACAGCCCCTCCAACATTGCCCCTGACCTCAAAGAAATGCGCAGCACTTACATCCAGTACCCCGAGTGTGATTCTGGGTTTGTGCTCAGAAGTGTAGAGGCTCCAGACACCTTCATTCTGGAAACCCACTGGAATGCCCACCCGGTGGAAATCCCACCACATTTTGACTGTGAGAAATACCGTTTCTGGACCTTCGAGGTTTTTTGAGGAACGCACCAATGTGAGCAAGGCGAGCTTCTGGCTCGCCTTTTGTTTTGCAAGGTGTTTTGCCGCAGTCAGTCCAGACGCACGGTTTTGGAGCGGACCAGCACAGGCACATGGGCTTCCTGCTGATTCAACCACTGGCGGACCCTGGAGTCCAGCAGGCTGTAGAGTCCCGTACCTGCCACCAGCAAAGTGACGCCTCCAGCACTCCATCCCAGAGCCATCAGAACCAGCAACAGAAAAGCCAGCATCCATGCCCAGGTCTTCTTGCGTTTCAGGGCCTGTGCCGCGACCTCACACAGCAGGGCACTGGTCAGGAGCATCCCCATGCAGGAAAGTTGAATCGAGTTGTAAGTCAGCAGGCCCAGAACAGGATAAATTGCCACCAGACCCTGAATGATGCCATGACCGGTGACCAGCAGCATGGTTCCAGCAGCCAGATTGGCAATGGCAAAAAAATGAAGTGTCGAAATGGCCCAGCGCAATTTTTGAGGTTCAGCATTCATGAATTCAGCATACTGATTCGAAGCTGAAGATGGTGTGATCGGCACCATCAGGCCATTTTGCTTAAACCTTTTGCTGTGCCTGGATCAAACAGGTCTGGACAATGACAAAACCCGACCCCTGGGTCGGGTTCGAAATCTGATGGCTGACCTGGTCAAAACAGAGCCTGAAAAGGGCCTGACTGCTGAATGCTGAGGGCTTCTTAGAAATCCTCCATCACGTAAGGCCCAAAGAAATGGGTTTCGTAGCCGCCATGTTCCCGCAGGATTTCCCGCACCCTGGCCTTGGTCATGGGGGTGCCAGCGTGAATGTACATCACGTGCTTTCCCTGAACACAGGCCTGCTGGTAGCGTTTGATGATCTGGGTTTCATCGGCAACATAATCCTGAATGTTGCGCAGAAAGCGGGCGATCCAGCCGTGTTTGCGTCCATCCTGGTCGATCTGGCGCATGGCATTCTCGCCGGTGAAGATGGCGATGGCCTGCGGAGTGTATCCAGCCTCTATCAGTTTGCTTTTGACCTGTTCAACCTGTTCCTGGGTGTCCAGGATGGTGGTCATGTGGTAAGCAGGGTAGAGGATGAAAGGGGCACCGGGCTTGTTGAAGGGACTGGGAGTGAGTCTTCTGGGCTGACGCATGTTCCAAACCTCCATCGCGCACACCTCAAACCTGCACCAGCGGAGAAGCATGCTGCACAGGGACAAAGTGTTACACACAGAGTAGCAAGAATGAATCTGAGAAATTGTGTTTCTGCACGGGTCGGGGGTTTTTCTTATCCTGCATGACTTGCATCCCTGAAATTCAAGTGGTACAGTTGAAATTCGGGCGTCTTGACCCGTGCTAAGGTCAGACGTTAATTCTCAAACAGAAGCCAATGTGGGTTAGCACCGCAAAAGCCCACCGCTTGGAGGAATCATGGCTAAAGGTACGTTTGAACGCACCAAGCCCCACGTGAACGTGGGAACCATTGGTCACGTGGACCACGGAAAAACCACCCTCACCGCCGCGA